>JAYVCN010000201.1:0-3249 GCA_043749875.1 Candidatus Eiseniibacteriota bacterium
GGTCGCCGGCTCAGAATCTCAGACTGATCCCCGCCGAAAGAAAGTCATTCCTGACCCTCGCCAAACCGAACGGCTGCCGCAGCGTCCGCTGCGCTCCCAACTTCAAGCGGACGTCCCGAGTGACGCGGTAACCCATCACGCCCTCCCAGCGTTGCAACCCGTCGTCCCATGGCCGTGTGGCTAGCGTGGAAGTCGTGACGTCCGAGAACCGCAGCGCCTCGCCGCGCACGGCGAGCCAGGCGCCATTCGACAGCGACCAGCGCGCTTCGCCATAGCCCCCGTTCACATCCAGGTCGCCCGCCGTGATCGTCTGCCAGCGGCGCCGCACCGCCTCCCCGCGTATTTCGAATGCGCCCTGCGCCAACTCCGCGTCGGCCATGAGCGTGGTCTCGCGGTAGTCGCGCAGCGAGGCACCGGCCGGCAACAGCACCGAGTACCACGCCGGCATCCACGTGCCATCGGCGCCCGAGACACCCAGCCGGATGCCGGGCGCAGGCACGAGGCCCACGCGTCCGAGCACCGTCTGGCCCGGCGTGTCGTCGTTGCCGGGTGAGGGCCACGAGGGCGAGCCCTGCACCACGCCCAGCGAGAACTCGAGCGGTCGAATCGAGCCCAGGGCCACGGCACCGGTGTCCCACCAGCGCTCGTCGATGAGCGGCAGGTATTTCTTGCTGCCGTCGAGTGAAAGCTGCCCGGCGCCCGCCGCGGCCACGACGTCATCGACGCCCAGCTGCGCCACGTCCCACTGCAACGCGGTGTGATACTGGTACATGAGCGGGGTGCCGATGAGCCAGTTCTTGTCGGAGTAGGTACGCGGGGCGTATGTGCCGATCGGCCACGGGATCTTGCCAGCCTCCAGCGACAGGTCGCGGTTCGGCCACGGCGTCCACAGCGCGTAGGCACCGTCGGCCTTGAGCGGGCCCCATCCTTCATGGAGCAGCGTCTGCACGTGCACCTCGAGCGCCGGCGTCAGCTGGGCGTCGAGGAACAGCCGCAGGCGATAGGGGTCGAAATTCGAGTCGCCGAACGTGAGCCGATTGAACAGTCGGCCGTTGTTCGAGGACGCGAGCCCGAGGTCGAGTAACCCGCGCAGCTTCACGTCGGCAGATCCCTGTGCCGCACCCGGCGCGAGCAGCGCCGCGGCCAGCACCGTCACCCATACGCGCTGTTTCATGCCGCCCTCCTGATGACTTCCTCGCTCACGAGCGCGCCGGGGAAGTGCAGTGTGAACATGCTGCCCCGACCCTCGTCGCTGTCCACCAGCAGGCGCCCACCGTGCGATTCGACCACGCGCCGCACCAGCGCCAGTCCGAACCCCATGCCCGCGACATTGAACTCGAGCCCGTGCGCCGTGTGGTGGTGTCGCGAGTCGTGCGGCACGAACGACGCGTCGAACAGTCTTCGACGCGCCTCGGCCGAGAGCCCGATCCCGGTGTCTTTCACCTCGATCACGAAGTCGTCCGCGTGCGTAAACGCTCGCACGTGCACGGATCCGCCATCCGGCGTGAACCGGATGCCGTTTCGCACCAGCGCGTCGACGGCCTGAAGCACCTGCTCGCGGTCGAGGATCGCGAAGCGTGTGGCGGCGTCGACGTCGAGTGACAGCGCCACGTTGCGCTCCGGCGCGGCCGCAGTGGCCTCGCGCACTGCCTCGCTGAGCATGGTCTTGATCTCTGTGGTGGTGGGCTCCGGCAGGCTGTCGCCGTCGTTGGTCTGCGCCATACGGGTTGCCGAAACGGCGATCTTCTCGAGCGTGCCGCACGCCCGCACGATTGCGTCGAGCCCTTCGCCGAACGAGTCGTCACCCGGCTTCACCATCCCCCCTCGCATCAGGTCCTCCCAGCCGCGGATGATGCTGATGGGCGTGCGCAGTTCGTGCGATGCCACCGCGATGAACTCGCTCTTCGCGTGTGCCACTTCCTGCAGGCTGCGCACGTACGTGCGCTGGCGCTTGCGCATCTCGTCGAAGCGAAGCGCAAGGGTGCCCAGCTCGTCGGGGCGGTCGCGGTCAATGGGCGCCTCCCACTCGCCCTGCTCCATGGCGGCGGCCGCGGTGACCAGCTGGCGGATGGGGAACGTGATATGGCCGGCGACGAAGAACGCGGCCAGCGATACGGCTGCGAGCAGCAGCAGTCCCAGCTCCGCGAGGTGCACGCGCACCGAGCGCAGGAACGCGGTCTCACCGTCGAGCGATCGCTGGAGCACGTACATCTGCCGCGTCCCCTCGGCGGCCATGGGCAACGGGCGCGCGTACGCGATCCAGCCGCCGTCGCGCACGGACGCCGCGGAGCCTGACGCCGAAGTCATGGCCACGCGCCTCGCCACCTCGCGGTCCTCACCCACGCCGAGCGTGGTGCGCGTGATGTGCCGCTCGGACACGAACGACACCTCGCTGCTCGTGAGCTCGCGCAGGCGCGCGGCGAGCGCGCCCGAAACCTCGCGGCCCAGCAGCAGTGCGCCCACCACGTGCCCGTCGGCCACCACTGGCGTGCCCACGAGCAGCACGTGCGTGCCGCGCTGCGCGATCGCGCGCCGCTCGCCTCGCCCGGCGAGTACGTCGCTCACCAGCGCCTCGCGTGGACCCGGCATCACCGCGATGCGGCCCACGGTCGCCACCAGCTCGCCGCGACTGTCGGTGACCTCGAATACGTCGGGCTGCGCCAGGTGCTGGAAGTCCTGCGCCACGCCAATCACGGTGCCGCGGAACTGCCGGTCGTTGCGGTGGTGCGGCAGCGCCAGCACCGAGAAGAATCTGGGATCGCGCACGATCACGGCGCCCGTCACGTCCAGCTCGCTTGCGGTCTCCGCCAGCATGTTCTCGAACACGCCCGCGGCGCGCTTCAGATCCTCGGACAGCGCGGACTCGCTGCGACTGGACACACCGAGGTCGACCAGCCACAGCGTGGCGCCGGCCAGGGTGAGTAGTGGAAGTGCCATGAGCAGCAGGATCTTCCAGCGCAGGCCGATGCGCCGTGCCATCAGAAGCTCACGTCGAACGCGGTGTCGCCGCTCGCCGGCACGTCGACGTCGGCGACTCCGGCGGTGAAATCGGGGTGCCACCAATGCAGCTTGTAGTGGCCCGCGGGGAGTCCGGTCAGCTCGAAGCGGCCATCGGCGGTCGAACGCACCCAAGCCGCGTTCGGGACCACCAGGATGAATGCCGCCATGTCGGCGTGGATATCGCAGAACACATTCACGAGTCCGGGCCGGGAGAACGAGACGCTGCGCGACTGGCCACGCGGATACTTG
>JAYVCN010000202.1:0-3768 GCA_043749875.1 Candidatus Eiseniibacteriota bacterium
AGCCGCCGCGATTCCGAAAGGCGGGGAAAGCATCTAAGGTACTCCCGTCGGCAATCACCGTTCACTCGCCTAGGAGACACCGTGCCGGACATCCGTGAAGTCATCATCCTGGGCTCAGGCCCGGCTGGGTATACGGCTGCGCTCTATGCGGCGCGGGCGAACCTCAAGCCTCTGGTATTCACCGGGCTGCAGCCCGGTGGGCAGCTCACCATCACGACCGATGTGGAGAACTACCCGGGGTTTCCATCTGGCATTCAGGGGCCCGAGCTCATGGACCAGATGCGGGCGCAGGTGGCGCGCTTCGGGACGGAGTTCGTGGATACGCTCGTCGACAAGGTTGATTTCTCTGCGCGACCTTTCACCGTGTGGGCTGATGGGCAGAGCTACCAGGCCAAAAGCGTGATCGTGGCGACCGGGGCGTCGGCGTTGCTCCTGAATATACCGAGCGAGACGAAGTTCATGGGCTTCGGCGTCTCGGCGTGCGCCACTTGCGATGGCTTCTTCTTCAAGGGCAAGCGCGTCATCGTCGTGGGTGGCGGCGACACCGCCATGGAAGAGGCCACTTATCTCACGCGGTTCTGCCCCGAGGTCATCGTGGTGCACCGCCGCGACAGCCTGCGCGCGAGCAAGATCATGCAGGAGCGCGCCCGCGCGAATCCGCGCATCCGTTTCATCTGGAACAGCGAGGTCGCCGAGGTGTTCGGCGAGGAGGGCAAGCGCGTCACCGCTGTGAAGCTGCGCGACACCGTGACGGGCGCGCTCACCGACGTGGCGATCGACGGGGTGTTCGTGGCGATCGGCCACAAGCCCAACACCGAGTTCCTGAAGGGTCAGCTGCCGCTCGACTCGAAGGGCTACGTGCAGATCAAGCTGGGCTCGTCGTACACGAGCGTCGAGGGCGTGTTCGCCGCCGGCGACGTGCACGATTCGGTCTACCGCCAGGCGGTCACCGCAGCCGGCACCGGCTGCATGGCCGCCATCGACGCCGAGCGCTGGCTCGAAACGCAGGCGCACGCGGCCGCACCTCGGACGAGTGCCCCGGCCTCGGCCGCCGGCACTCACTGACGCGGGAGACATCCTCTTGGAACGCGAGGTTCTCGAGTTCGACGTGCAGTTCGTGGGTGCCGGGCCCGCGGGGTTGGCCGGCGCTATCCACCTGGCGGACCTCGTGGCGAGGCACAACGCGGCCGCTGCGGCCAGCGGCACGCCGCAGCTCCCTGAAATGAATATCGCGGTCCTCGAGAAGTCAGCCGAAGTGGGTCAGCACGGCATCTCGGGCGCGGTCATGGATCCACGCGCGCTGCGCGAGCTGATGCCCGACTACGCGGCCAAGGGCTGCCCCATCGAAGCTGACGTCGCGACCGACGACGTGTACATCCTGTTTGACAGGTCCGAATTCCGGCTGCCCTTCGTGCCGCCCGCGCTCGAGAACCACGGCAACGTCATCGTCAGCGTGGGCGAGCTCTCCAAGTGGCTGGCCGCGCAGGCTGAAGCGCGCGGCGTGTTGATCGCCACCGAGACGCCGGCGCAGCTGCCGCTGCTCGACGGCAATAAACTGCTCGGTGTGCGCACCGGCGACAAGGGCGTCGACAAGCACGGCGAGAAGAAGCCCACCTACCAGCCCGGCGCCGACTGTCTCGCCAAGCTCACCGTGCTGTGCGAAGGCCCGCGCGGCACCATCGGCAAACAGCTCGAGAAGTCGCTCGGCCTCACCACCGGCAAGCAGCCTCAGGTGTACGCGACCGGCGTGAAGGAGTTGTGGGAAGTGCCCGCGGGCCGCGCCCAGAAGGGCCGCGTCATCCACACCATGAACTGGCCGCTGCCGGCCAGCACGTTCGGCGGCGGGTTCATTTACGGGCTCTCGGACTCACTCTGGTACGTGGGCTTCGTCACCGGGCTCGACGCGGAGGACCCGACCAGCGATTCGCATGGGAACCTGCAGCGCTTCAAGACGCATCCCCTGGTGTCCGCACTGCTCGAAGGCGGCAAGCCGGTGAGCTACGGCGCCAAGGCGATCCCCGAGGGCGGCTGGTACGCCATGCCCAAGCTGTACGCCGATGGCCTGCTGCTGGCCGGCGACACGGGTGGGTTCCTGAACGGCGGCCGGTTGAAGGGCATCCACCTGGCAATCAAGAGCGGCATGCTGGCGGCGGAGAGCGCGTTCGAGTGTCCGCTCGCCGGCGACTTCTCGGCGGCGAAGCTCGCGGGCTACGAGAAAGGCGTGGCCGAGTCGTGGGCGGGCGCCGAGATGAAGAGCATGCGCAACTTCCACCAGGCGTTCGACGGTGGGCTGTGGACGGCACTGCCGCGCACTGGATTCCAGATGTTCACGGGCGGGCTCGACCCGCTCGGCGATCACCTCGCCGGCCACGCCGGCCATGAGCGCATGAAGAAGCTGCGAGACGTGTATCCAAGCGGCAAGCCGGCCGCGGTGAAAGCCGACGGCAAGCTGACGTTCGACAAGCTCGCCGACGTCTACCTATCCGGCACCATGCACGACGAGGACCAGCCGGTGCACCTGCTGGTGGCCGACACGAGCGTGTGCGCGACCAAGTGCCGCGAGGAGTACGGCAACCCGTGCCAGCACTTCTGCCCCGCCGCCGTCTACGAGATGATCCCGGACCCCGAGCAGCCCGGCGCGCTCAAGCTGCAGATCAACGCCTCGAACTGCGTGCACTGCAAGACGTGCGACATCGCGGATCCGTACCAGATCATCACCTGGACGACTCCCGAGGGCGGCGGCGGACCGAACTACAAGCGACTCTGACCGGGGCGCGCGCGCTCTGGGACTACCGGTACATCGCCTTCAGCTCGCCCCAGCTGTGCGGATGCGTCGGCGTCACGATCTGGCAGGCGTGGTTCTTCTCGTCGCTGTTGAACGACTCGAGCACGTCATTCAAGTTACTCGTGGTGCCCGGCGCGATGAAGCCAGTCCCGATCGGCGGAACGATCTTGTTGCCGATCATGGCGTCGGCGGTCGCGATCGCACTGGTGATGACGGCGGTGACCACCGCCCCCGAGAGAACATTGAGCTTGGCCGCGATGAGCTGGTGCGTCATCGAGATGAGGCCATTTCCGGCCGCCGGCTCGTTGAAGATCGCGAGCAATTGCGTCTTCGTGTAGATGATGTTGCCGATCTTGAGCGAGTTGACCGGCCACTTGTCCGGGTGATTCTTCCAGTAGCCCTGAGTGTGGACACAATCTGCTTGGTCGTCATGCGGTTTTGTAGTGGCGCTCTGGGTCGGGCTGTAGGGGCTCGCCGGCAGCAGGCTGCCGTTGCCGCCCGTCAGTCCGGGATCTCCGTTGGCTTTGACGCGGAACAGGTATTCCGTGCCCGATCGCAGCTCATTGCGGTCATCCGAGAGAATGCCCGTTTCGTCGAAGATGTCGCCAAGCTGGACGATCGCGAGCTGCCCGGGATTCAGCAGGAACGTCCGGGTGCCATCGACGGTATTGAGAGTAGGCGTGCCGAGGAATGTCGCGGACAGGATGTTGGGGTCCGCGGGATCGGCCGGCCAGCCACCGAGCTGATCGAACAACGTGCGCGTCATCCACTCGACCGTGAATCCATTGGGCGCGCCACTCAAACCCGCCGTGACCGAGAGATCCACGATCGAACTGGCGTTGGAGATCGCGGTGGCATCCGGCGGATCGAGTTCGACGGGCGCGGCAAATGCCGCGGGAACGAACAGGCAGAGGCTCGCAAACGCGAGTAGACTGCGGACCATGGGCCGATGCATGAAGTTGGGGGCTCCCGGTGGGATGTCT
>JAYVCN010000203.1:0-2910 GCA_043749875.1 Candidatus Eiseniibacteriota bacterium
CGTGGCTCGGGCTCGCGATCGGCACACGGCTCACCTCGGTCGTGCTCCTGCCCGTGGTGCTGATGCTGCCGCCACCGCCAGTCGCACCCCGCGACGGCCCGGGCACGTGGCTCGCGATCGCGGGACTTGCGAGCCTGCTCGGTGCCGCCTGCTACCTGCCCGCTTACGGCCGCTACGGCTGGGGATTCCTGCGCTTCGTGGATCCGCTCGGTACAGGCAGTACGCCGCTCGACGTCGTCACCGGCTTCCTGCACCTCGACAAACTGCCGTTCCCGCCAGCGCTCATCGTGGGCCAGGCCACCGCACTCCTCTGGGGTGTGCCCGGCACGCTGCTGCTCGCCGCCGCATTTCTCCTGACGCCGGTTCGCCGTCCGGCCCAGGAGGCGCGCGCGATTCCGCTGCTCGCGCCGAGAACGGCGCTGGCGGCGGCTTTCGCGGTGGCGCTGGAACTCGTGCTCTACCTGCGGCTGCCGCACGACGAAGGCTACCTGTTGCCGGCGGTGCCGTTCACGCTGCTGCTCGCCGCCGCGCTCGCGCCACGCGCGTGGTTCCGCGCTGCATGCGTCGCCTGCATCGCGTCCGCATTCGTGCTGGGTGTGGATGTCGTGCCGCCCAAGAAGGGCGTGGCACCGCTCGTGCGCTCCCCGCTGGTGCTTACGCATGCGGCCGGGGCGTACGCAGTGGTGCTCGATCCACTGCGCGGCCCGCTGCTTCAGGACCACGACAAGCGAGTGCGCGCCGCGGCCATCGTGTCGCGCGTCATCGCCGTCCGCCATACGCTGCCGCAGCGCACGCTGCTGTTCGCCGGCGTGCTGTGCGCCGAACTCACCGACCGGCTGCCGCAGGACCGCGCGCACCCGTGGTACACCGACTACCTGCTCGAGCCGGAATTGCGCGCTGCGCTCGCGCAGGGCACACGCGTGTACCTGTTGCCGGGCGTGCGTGAACGCGTGGTGCACGTGGCGGGCTATGACCCCACCGCGGCAGGGGCGCGGCCGCTGTTCCCGGGCGACGACTGAGCGGGAGCGAGCGCACGTCAGCCTGACCCATCGCCCCGAGCGTTGCGCCTGGCTGACGCTTGGCCGGCGCCCTCAGCCCCGCGACCGTCACCCCTCCGCCAACCCGGTGATCCAGCCTGGGAGCGGCCGCCCCGGCGAGTTCCCGTCCAGCTGATCCGACCCGCCGCGGTGTGAGTTTGGTACCAGCAATCTTCGTTTACCCGTATGGCACTGCCTACCCCGCTTTTCGTTGTTTGTCGTGCAGGGCGTAACTAAGTTCACTCTGCGTGTGCCCAACGCCGGGCAGGCGCGCCCCCTCTCTCTACTGGAGGAAACCACCATGAAGGGGTTTGCCGTGAAGTTGCTCCTGACGGCGGCGGCGCTGGCGCTGTTCGCGGTCGGATGCTCCAAGAAACCCGCCAGCCTGACGTCGCCGATCGGCGGCGCGGGCGGCCTCGCACCGCTGATCGGTCACTCGTCGACCGGTCTCGTCGTGCCCGGCTCCTACATCGTGGTGTTCAAGAACGGGACGGGCCAGGTGGACGGCCTCGTCAACGAACTCGCCGCTCGGCACGGGTTCCTCCCGCGCTTCCGCTATCGCACCGCGGTGCGTGGGTTCGCCGGCATGCTCACGTCCACGGCGCTGGCCGAGCTGCGCAGCGACCCGCGCGTGGCATATATCGAGGAGAACCAGCAGGTGCACGCCAACGTCATCCAGACCGGCGCCACCTGGGGGATCGACCGCATCGACCAGTCGGACCTGCCGCTCAGCGGCTCGTACACCTACTCGCAGACCGGCACCGGTGTCGACGCCTACATCATCGATACCGGCATCCGGTTCACCCACCTCGATTTCGGGGGCCGCGCGGTCGCCGGCATCGACGAGGTGACGCCGGGGGGAAGTGCCGCCGACCAGAACGGGCACGGCACGCATGTCTCGGGCACGCTGGGTGGGGCCAAGCTCGGCGTGGCGAAGAATGTGCGCTTGATCGCGGTGCGCGTACTGGACGCGGCCGGCTCGGGCACGTTCGCCGGCGTGACTGCCGGCGTGGACTGGGTCACAGCCGACCACACCACTCGGCCCGCGGTGGCGAACATGTCGCTCGGCGGTGGCCTGTCCCCCACGCTCGACACGGCGGTCCGCAACTCGATCGCCGACGGCGTCGTCTACTGCGTCGCGGCCGGCAACTCGGCGATCAATGCGTCGCAGGGTTCGCCCGCGGATGTGGCCGAGGCCATCACCGTCGCAGCGTCCACCATCACCGATGCGTTCGCGACGTTCTCGAACTTCGGCGCGGGCGTGGACCTGATCGCCCCGGGTGTGAGCATCACCTCGGCGTGGTTCAGCGCCGACAACGCGACCAACGTGCTCTCGGGCACCTCCATGGCCACGCCGCACGTGGCGGGCGCGGCCGCGCTGTACCTCGAGTCCAACCCGACCGCGACGCCGGCCGAGGTGGTGTCGGCGCTGACCGCGTCGGCCTCCGTGAACCGCATCACGCTCGTGCCCTCGGGCACGGCGAACCGGCTGTTGTTCACGACCCTGGGCGCGGCCCCGCCACCCCCACCCCCACCGCCGCCACCGCCCCCACCCCCGCCACCCCCGCCGACCACGGGCCCGAGCATTCCGGTGCTGGTGAGCCCGGCGGACGGTGCAACGGGGGTCTCACGCGACCCGACGCTCAGCTGGAAAGCCTCAGCCGGCGCGACCATCTATCATGTGCAGGTGTCCGCCAGCTCGAGCTTCTCGGCGCCGGTGTTCGACCGCTTCACCAGCGCCACCTCGGCGCAGTCCACGCGCCTGATCCGCGGCAACACTTATTTCTGGCACGTCAACGCGTCGGACCCGAACGGCACCAGTGCCTTCTCGCCGGCGAGGCGGTTCACCGTCCGCGAGTGAGCGCGGCGGCGG
>JAYVCN010000204.1:0-3163 GCA_043749875.1 Candidatus Eiseniibacteriota bacterium
GTGCTCGCCGACGACATGGGCCTCGGGAAGACTCTACAAGCGCTCGCCTGGCTCGCGCACCTTTGCGAGACTGATCCGGCGGGCGGGCCGTCGTTGGTGGTGTGCCCCGCGTCGGTGATGCACCACTGGGCGCGCGAGGCGGCGCGGTTCACGCCGGGGCTGCGCGTGATGGTGCTGGAGAGCGGGCGCGAGCGTGCCGGGCACCGAGCCAAGGTCGCGGCGCACGACATGGTGATCACCAACTACGCGCTGCTCCGACAGGACATCGAGTTCTGGCGCGAGCTGCCGCTGCGCGCGGTTATCCTCGACGAGGCGCAGCAGATCAAGAACCCGTCGGCCGCGGTGACGCGCGCCGCACTCGAGCTGCGCGCCCGGCACCGCGTGGCGCTCACCGGCACGCCGCTCGAGAACCGCGCGCTCGACCTGTGGAGCATCGTGTCGTTCGTGCACCCCGGGTTCCTGGGGTCGAGGTCGCAGTTCTCCGCGCGCTACGACCAGCCCGACGCACCGCCGCACCGGCGCCGCCTGCTCGCGGCGCGACTGCGCCCGCTGCTCCTGCGCCGGCTGAAGCAGCAGGTGGCACAGGAGCTGCCGCCGCGTGTCGAGGAGCGCGTGGACTGCGCGTTCACGCCGGGCCAGCGGCGGCTCTACCTTGCGGAACTCGGGCGGGCACGCGCGTTTCTCGGCACGCTGCTCGCCGACCCTCAGGGCATCGAAAAAAATCGCATGCCCGTGCTGGCGACACTCACGCGCCTGCGCCAGATCTGCTGCCATCCCACTTTGGCTGGAGGCCGCGACGGCCTAGGCTCGGGTAAGTTCGAGGCGCTGTTCGAGCTGCTCGAACCGCTGCTCGAAGAGGGCCACAAAGTGCTGCTGTTCTCGCAGTTTGTCGAGTGCCTCAAGTTGATCGAGACCGAGTTCCAACGCCGCCGGGTGCCCTATCACATGCTGACCGGGCAGACGACGCGTCGCGAACGCGTGGTGAGCGCGTTCAGCGAGGATCCCAAGCCGTGCGTGTTCCTGCTGTCACTGCGCGCGGGCGGGTTGGGGTTGAACCTGACCGCGGCCAGCTACGTGATCCTGTTCGACCCGTGGTGGAACCCGGCCATCGAGGCGCAGGCCATCGACCGCACGCACCGCATCGGCCAGACGCGCACGGTGATCGCCTACCGGTTGCTCACCGAGGGCACGGTCGAGGAACGCATCTGGGAACTGCAGCAGCGCAAGAGTGCGCTGGCGAAAGACCTGCTCGGCGAGGAGAGCTTCGCGCGCTCGCTGTCGCGCACGGATCTCGAGTGGCTGTTGTCGCCGCCGGCGGAGGTGGAGGAGTAGCCGAATGCCGCTGTGGCAAGTTGCCTCCTCTGAGATATGCTGTTGCGCGTTACAATATGGAGGCGCGATGACGAATCACCGCAGAATTCGCGTTGCATACGACAACGACCGCCTTGCGAGCATCTGCCGGACCTATGGGATCCGACGGCTGGCCGCATTTGGGAGCGCGCTGCGCGACGATTTCTCGAGCGAGAGCGATATTGACCTGTTGGTCGAGTTTGAACCGGGCACGCTGTTGGGCTTTCGGATCTTCGAGCTCGAGGCCAAGCTCTCGGAAATCTTCGGTGGCCGCCCGGTGGATCTCATCCGCGAGGCCTACCTGAACCGGCGTCTCCGCCCCCTCGTCCTGCCCACGGCTGAGACGCTCTATGCAGCATGATGACCGCGTATACGCCAGTCACATGCTCGACACCGCCCGTCGGTCACCCAGCGGGTTCAAGGTGTGACCCGCGAGTCATTCCTCGCGGACGAGAACCTGCAGTTAGCGCTCACACATCTGGTGCAAGTGATCGGGGAGGCCGCCCGCAAGGTGTCGCCGGCATTTCGCGCAATACATGATCAAATCCCTTGGACGTCCATCGTCGGGATGCGGCACCGGGTCGTGCATGACTACCTTGACGTGGATCTGGACCTCGTGTGGGAGGTTTGCTCAATGGAGATTCCACGCCTGGTGCCCGTGTTGGAATCTGCGGTCGGCTGACGAACTTCCAGACACATTGCGAGCTCCCGCAACCCGCGAGCGCTTCACCTCGTAGAGCCTCTTGTCGCCGCCGGGCGCGGGCCTGCTCGTTGGGCAGGGGCGCCCGGCGCGCTCGTTCTGGCCCGGTGCGGTCTGCCCCGCCCGCCGCGCACTTCACCGCCGGTCCGCGGAGGCTCCCCGTGCAGCTCGTCGTCGAATCGCTCGGCAAGCGCTACCCCGGCCGCGGCTGGGCGCTGTCGGAGTTCACGCTCACGCTCACGCCCGGCGTCACCGGGCTGCTGGGCCCCAATGGCGCGGGCAAGTCCACGCTCATGCGCATCCTCGCCACGGTCACGCGGCCGAGCGCGGGGCGCGTGCTGTGGAACGGTGTCGATCTGGCGAAGCACCCCGACGCATTGCGCGAGACGCTCGGCTATCTGCCGCAGGATTTCGGCATTTACCCACAGCTCTCGGCGCTCGAGTTCCTCGACTACATCGCCGCGGCCAAGGGTCTCGAGGCGCGCGCGGCGCGCTATCGCATCGACGAGCTGCTCGAACTCGTCAACCTCACGGATGCGCGCCACCGCGCGCTGGGCGGGTTCTCGGGGGGCATGCGCCAGCGCGTCGGCATAGCGCAGGCGCTCCTGAATGACCCGCGCGTGCTGATCGTGGACGAGCCCACCGCGGGCCTGGACCCCGAGGAGCGCGTGCGCTTTCGCAACCTGCTGGGCGAACTCTCGGGCGAACGCATCGTGCTGTTGTCTACGCACATCGTGTCCGACGTCGAGGCCACCGCCACGCGTATCGCGGTCATGGCACAGGGCCGGTTGCTCGCCGACGCCACGCCCGAGGCGCTGCTCGAGGGCGTGCGAGGGCGCGTCTGGGAAGTGGAGCTGCCGGCAAGTGAACTCGATGCGCTGCGCGGGCAGCATCTGGTGGGGGCGACGTTGCGGCGCCGTGAGAATGTCCTGGCGCGCGTCGTCGCCGATGCGGCGCCCGCGGCAGGCGCGCGCGTTATGGAGCCATCGCTCGAGGACGCGTACTTGAAGCTCCAGCGCGAATCGCAGCAGCCGGCGGCTGCGTGAGCGCGGACGCCAGCGTGTTGGCTGGCGCTCCGGCCCTGCCGCGCCCGCGCCGCGGGCGCGGCGGCGC
>JAYVCN010000205.1:0-4586 GCA_043749875.1 Candidatus Eiseniibacteriota bacterium
CGCGCGTCCTCGCGCCGCGCTGCCGGGTGCTGCGCGTTCAGCTCCGCGGGCAGCTCGTAGTCCAACAGCCGCATGAGCCGTGCGGTGTCGGACGCGGCAGTACCCAGCTCGCCCACTTACGACAGCGGCAGTTCAGGCTGCTGCGGTTCCGCGGGCAGCGCAATCTCGGGGGGCGCCGAGTCCTCGCCACGCAGCCGCGCCGGCAGCGCCAGCCCGAGGTGCTCGTAGGCCAGTTTCGTGGCCTCGCGCCCGCGCGCGGTGCGGCGGATGAAGCCCTCCTGCACCAGGAAGGGCTCGTACACGTCCTCGAGCGTCCCCGAGTCCTCGCCGAGCACCACCGCGAGTGATTGCAGGCCCACGGGACCGCCGTCGTAGCGCTGGATGAGCGCGTCGAGCATGCGCCGGTCCATCTCGTCCAGACCGCGCTCGTCCACCTCGAGCAATCGCAGCGCCTCGCGCGTCACCTTCATGGTCACCGCGCCGTCGGCCTTGATGAGCGCGAAGTCGCGCACGCGGCGCAGCACTCGATTGGCCACGCGTGGCGTCCCGCGCGAGCGGCGTGCGATCTCGAACGCCGCGTCGTCGTCGACCTGCGTGCCCATGATCCCGGCGGAGCGCCGAACGATCTTGAGCAGGTCCTCGGCCGGGTAGAAATCCATCCTCAGCGTCACGCCAAACCGTGCGCGCATGGGCGCCGACAGCAGGCCCGCGCGCGTCGTGGCGCCGATGAGCGTGAACGGGTCGAGCGTGAGCTTCATGCTGCGCGCGCTCGCGCCGCGGTCGAGCATGATGTCGAGCTTGAAGTCCTCGAGCGCCGAATAGAGGTACTCCTCGACGACGGGCGCCAGCCGATGGATCTCATCGATGAACAGGATGCCACGCGGACCAAGGCCCGTGAGGAGCCCGGCCAGGTCGCCGGCGAACTGGATCACGGGTCCGCTGGTGTGCGTGATCTCCACGCCCAGTTCGTGCGCCACGATGCCGGCGAGCGTGGTCTTGCCCAAGCCCGGGGGACCATGGAAGAGCACATGATCCATCGCCTCGCCACGCTGGCGTGCGGCGCCGAGGAAGATGGTCATCTGCTCGCGCACCTGCGACTGGCCCACGAACTCGCCGAGCGACGACGGGCGCAACCGCTGCTCCTCGCGGATGTCCTCGGCGAACGGGGCGGGGTCGGCGACGCGTGCGGGATGTTCCTCGGCTGGGTCACCGCCCGCCACGGGCGCCGCACCCGCGGCGGGCTTGGCGCGCAGGAACTTGCTCATGCCTTCGGCTCCTTGCCCGGAGCCGGCTCCGCTGTTGCCGCGCGGGAGTGTCATCGCGTCACCAGCGTCGGGCGCGCCAGCACCTTGAGCGCGCGCTTCACCAGTTCCTCGGCGGCGGCATCACCGGCATCCTCCGACACGCGGCGCACGGCGTCGGAGGCCTGCGTCGCCGAATAGCCCAGCGTCACCAGTGCGGCCACGGCGTCCTCGTAGCGCTCGGACTTCTCCAGCACCCGCGGCTGCTTGCGACCCCTCGCCCCCTGCTCCGCCGGCGCCGGAGGCGCCGACATCGGAAGAAACGTCAGCTTGTCGCGCAACTCCACGACCAGGCGCTCGGCCGTCTTCCGTCCCACGCCATTCACCGCGGTGAGCATCGCGATGTTCTCGTCCCGCACGGCACGCGCGAACTGCGCCGGCGCCAGACCCGACAGCACCGCGATGGCGATGCGCGGGCCGACACCATTCACGCCGATCAGCAGATCGAACAGCCGCAGCTCGTCGCGCTCGGTGAACCCGAACAACAGCTGCGCGTCCTCGCGCACGATGTGGCGGGTGTGGAGAAACACCTCTTCACCCGGCGCAGGGAGCGACCCCAGCGTGGCGGTGCTGACGTGAAGTTGGTAGCCCACGCCCGCAGCCTCGATGACGCAGTAGCCCTCACCGCGCTCCAGCAGGATCCCGCGCAGCGACGCGATCATCGCTGCACTCGAGGTCGCGCGAGGAAGATCGCTCGACGGATGGCGCTTCGGGACCGCTGATTCACGCTCGGCTCCAGGTCAGTGCGGAAGTCTGCGACAGCCACTGGCTGCCTCGGGCCTTCGCGGCCCTCACTTGTTCCAGACCCTGCAGGTGCTCTTCGGCCGAGATGAGTCGCAGCTCCGAGAGCGCTTTCGAGGCCAGTGCGTCCATGAACCTACCATCCAGGTCGATGTGGCCGCTCACGGTCCGCCGCGAGGCGAGCCGGAGCGCCGACCGGGCCGCCAGTGCCTCAAGCTCGCCGAGCGCCGGATAGCGCTCGAGGTTGATGGGAACGGTGGTGGGGAAGAACTTCGCGAGCGACCGGGCGTGGATGTCCGCCGCGGAATCCGTCAGGACCACGAGCGCCCTGCCGGGCCGCAGGACCCGCGCCGCCTCCTCGAAGAAGCGGGCGTGGTCCTCGAGGTGGTGCAGGACGTCCACCGCGTACAGCAAATCGATGCCGGCGGTCTCGGCCGGGAACTCCCGGTTGGCGTCGGCGAGCTGAAGCGTGGCTGCCCAGGGACAGCGGGCGCGAGCCTCGGCGAGCATCTCCGGCGAGATGTCGAAGCCCTGGTAGTGGTGGGCCGGGAACTGCTCATGGAGTGCCTGCAGGTAGTCGCCGGTCCCGCAGCCTGCCTCCGCGACCTCGGAGCACGCACCCAGCCCCGCGACGAGACAGAGCAGCGGTTCGAGCTTCCATGGGAGCGCCCAGCGGTGGCTCGCGTAGGTGCTGGCCGCACTCGCGTAGTTCATCGGTTGTCCCACCTGTTTGACCCCTCCGCCCGATGCACGCCCGGCGCTGTTCGAATGTCGCGATGTGGATCCGGGACGGCGGCCTCCCGGGAGGTTACCGCTACCGGCGATTGCTCGCACCCGCCAGCAAGGTCCGGAGTCGGTCACCGGCCGGAGTCCTCCGCCGCGGCGCATCGAACCGCACCCGGTGCAGGTGGCAGAGCGCGCCGGCCAGCGCGTCGGCTGCGTCGGCCTGGGGCAAAGCGAGCAATCCCAGTTGCATCTTCACCATGGCCGCCACCTGTTCCTTGGCCGCGCCGCCGCGGCCGGTCACCGCCAGTTTGATGGCGCGCGGCGCGTACTCGGCCACAGCCAGCCCGCGTCCGATCGCGGCCACCATCAGCGCGCCGCGCACGTGGCCGAGCACGAGCGTCGAGCGCACGTAGGAGTGGTGGAACGCCTCCTCGATCACGACGCAGTCCGGGCTCCAGCGTTCCATCACCTCGTCCACCGCGCGTACGATGGCGTGCAGGCGCTCCGCCAGCGACAGCCGCGCGGCCGGCGCCACGTAGCCCGCGTCGAGGCAGCGCAGGATCCGCGCCTGCTGCTCGACCACGCCCCAACCCGTCCGGCGGCTCCCGGGGTCCAGTCCCAGTACGCGCATGTGGTTCGCTCTCCCTGAGCTGGGCCGAGGCCCGGGTGCTTCATGCGGGACATGCCACCGCGCAGGATGTTCCCGTAGTTGTCGCGCGCTCCTGTTCGTACCAGAGATACGTGTCTCGCGCCTAGCGGAGGGCTCCAGTCTAGCCGTGTTGCGCCGCGGCCGCCTCCTTCTCGGCCTTCGCCGTGGCGATCACCCGCTCGGCAAGTTCGCGCGGCACCTCTTCGTAGTGCGAGAGCTTCGCCTGGTAGAGCCCGCGGCCCTGCGTGAGCGCGCGCAGATGCGTGGCGTACTTGTAGGTCTCCGCCATGGGGACTCTCGCCTTGATCACCTGGTAGTGACCCTCGGCCTCTGTGCCGAGGATCTTGCCGCGCTTGCTGGAGAGGTCGCCCATCACGTCGCCCAGGAACTCCTCGGGCACGCGCACCTCGAGGTCCGAGTAGGGTTCGAGCAGGATCGGGATGGCTTTCAAGATGGTCTCGTGAAAGCACGTCTCGGCCGCGATCTTGAAGGCCATCTCCGAGCTGTCGACGTCGTGGTACTTGCCGAAGAATACCGCCACCCGCACGTCCACCACAGGGTAGCCGGCGAGCGGCCCGCGCTCCATGCCCGCGATCACGCCCTTTTCCACGGCCGGGATGTACTGGCCCGGAATGACGCCGCCCTTCACCTCGTCCACGAACTCGAACTGCGCGCCGCGCAGGAGCGGCGCCACGCGCAGGTGCACCTCGCCGAACTGGCCACGCCCGCCGCTCTGCTTCTTGTGGCGGTAGTCGCCCTCGGCCTTGCCCTTGATGGTCTCGCGGTAGGGCACGTGCGGCTTGGACAACAGCACCTCGACGCCGAAGCGCTTCTTCATGCGCTCGACGAGGATCTCGAGATGCAGCTCACCCATGCCGAGCACCAGCGATTCCTTGGTGCTCTCCTCGTAATGGCGCGATAGCGTGGGGTCCTCCTCGTGCAGGCGCATGAGCCCGACCGCCATCTTCTCCTCCTCGCCCTTGTTCTTGGCGCGGATGCACTCCGAGGCCACGGGCAATGGGAAGTCGGGTGGCGCGAGCTTCACCTGGCGCGATTTCTCGGCCAGCGTGTCGCCCGTGTGCGTCTCGCGCAGCTTGACCGCCGCGACGATGTCGCCCGCGGAAGCGCCTTTGCAGTCCGAGCGCTCCTTGCCGGTGAGGTGATAGAGC
>JAYVCN010000206.1:0-8584 GCA_043749875.1 Candidatus Eiseniibacteriota bacterium
GTCCCGCCCACCGGAGTTGCTGGAACGCGGCCGCCAACGCCCACTCCCGCCGCCGGCGTCATGCGCGCGAGCAACAACTCGCGCGCACTCTGCGGGTCCACGGCGGTGGCGTAGTGCTGCACCTGCTGCGAGCGCGCGAGCACCTGCTGCTGCTCGGCGGCGGTGAGCGGGCCCATGCGCGTCGCCTGCGGGATCATGCGCACCGCGAACGGCATGGTGGGCGCACCGCTCGGCGACAGCACGGTGACCAGCGCTTCGCCGATGCCGAGCGTGGTGAGCGTCGCCTCGATGTCGTAGTGCGTGGTCTTTGGGAACGTGCGCGCTGCCGCGCGCAGCGCTTTCTCGTCATCGGGTGTAAAGGCTCGCAGCGCGTGCTGCACGCGATTGCCGAGCTGTCCCAGGATGTCAGCCGGGATGTCCTTGGGAGATTGCGTGACGAAGTACACGCCGACACCCTTGGAACGGATGAGCCGCACCACCTGTTCCACCTGGTCCAGGAACGCCTTGCTCGCGCCGTCGAACAACAGGTGCGCCTCGTCGAAGAAAAACACCAGCTTCGGTCGCTCGACGTCGCCGACCTCGGGCAGTTCGTGGTAGAGGCGTGCCAGCATCCACATCATGAACGTCGAGAACAGCGCCGGCTTGTCCTGCACGTCCTGGAGTTCAAGCACCGAGACCAGCCCCGAGCCGTCAGGCGAGGGCTTCAATAAGTCTGCCAGCTCGAACTCGGGCTCGCCGAGGAATGCGCCGGCGCCCTGTTGCTCGAGTTCGACCATGTCGCGCAGCAGCACGCCCACGGTGGCCTTGGACATGCCGCCGTACGGCGCGAGCACGTCCGCGCCTGCAGCGGACGTCAGGTACTGCAGCACGGCACGCAGATCGGCGAAGTCGATCAACGGCAGCTTCTGGTCGTCGCAGAACTTGAACACGAGCGACAGCACGCTGGTCTGCGTTTCGTTCAGTCCCAGCACCTTGGCGAGCAGCAGCGGCCCGAAGCTCGACACCGTGGCACGCAGCTGCGCGCCGCGCGCGCCCGAGAGGCTCAGGAACTCGACCGTGCGTGCAGCACCCCGCCAGGTCCAGCCCGTATCCTTGGCGCGCTGCATGACGCGATCGTTCGTCTCGCCGGCCACCGCGATGCCCGACAGGTCACCCTTCAGGTCGGCCAGGAACACGGGCACGCCCGCGGCCGAGAACTGCTCCGCCATGAGCTGGAGCGTCTTCGTCTTGCCGGTCCCCGTGGCCCCCGCGATCAGCCCATGGCGGTTGGCCATCGCGAGCGGCAGCGTCACCAGTGGTTCGGGCGCACACTGGCCAGCGTGGACCACCGCACCCAGCGTGATCGCGGCCTGCTGGTGTGGAAACGTCGCGCGCGCGTCTGCGAGAACCTTCTCGTCCATCGGGCGTGCCTCCGTCGGGGGATCCAAGCTGGCCGCTCATGCTAGTCGGCAGCACGGCAACTGCCAACATCGTCCTGACCTTCGCCGGCGCCACTTCCGCTAGGCTGGCGGCGTGAGTCCCGACCGCCGACCTGTCTTCCATGACCCGAGTGGCCGCCGCATGCGCTGGACGCTGCGCGTGGCGGTGGCACTGGGGGCCGCGTTTTTAGGTCTCGCCGTGGTGTTCCTGCTGAGCCTGGTGGCGGTGCCGGTGCTGCCGCGCACGGCCGGCCTGTCCGAACCCGTGCGCCGCGCGCTCCGCCCGCACCTGCCCGCCCCCCAGGGGCGCGATAGCCGGCTGTCGGTGTTCTTGATCCAGCGCGAGCGCCGTCAGTTGCTGAAACAGTTGGCGCACGACCAGCAGGACACGGTGCGCCGCGCGCTCGGCGCCGGGGCCACTGGTAGCCCGCCCATCGTGGCGGCGTTCTACGCGACCTGGCAGGAGACGGGGCTGCACTCGCTGCGCGCGAATGCCGACCGTCTCACGCACCTGTTCCCGTTGTGGCTCGGTCTGTCCGCGGATGGCGGTCACCTCGCCACGAGGGACTGGAACCTCGAGTCCACGCCGCACAACCTGGACGTGCTGCGGTTGGCGCGCCAACATGACATCAAGATCATGCCCGTGCTGTCCAATGCGCACGAGGGCGAGTTCGACCCCGCACTCGCCCACCGGCTGCTGGTCGACCCGGTGCGCCAGAACGCGCTGGCGGAAGAGCTCGCCAACTGGCTCAAGGGACACGGCTTCGTCGGCGTGAACATCGATCTCGAGAACCTGGCCGTGGGCGACGAGGCGCGCGTGCCCGCATTCCTCACCCGCTTGCACCGCGTGTTGTCGCACGCGCACCTGGCGGTGAGCTTCGACCTCGAATCGGAGGGCAACGTGCCCGATGCGGGCGCGGTGTCGCGAGCCGTCGACTTCGTGGTGCTGATGGCTTACGACCAGCATTACATGGCCGGTGAGGCTGGCCCGCTGTGCGGTATCGAATGGTATCGCGCAGTGCTCGACCGCACGTTGCGAAGTGTGCCGCCGGAGAAGCTGGTGCTCGGGCTCGGGAACTACGCCTACGACTGGACCAATCGCAAGGCTCCCGCCGAGGCGATCTCCTACCAGGAGGCGCTCTACCTCGCCTCCGACAACCACCCCGAGCGCACACCCGCGGAAGTCGTGGACTTCGACGACCGCGCCCTCAATTCCACGTTCGAATACGAGGACGAAACCGGCAAGACGCACGAGGTGTGGATGCTCGACGCGATCACCGCCGCCAACCAGCGCACGCTGGCGCGCGCGCGCGGCGTACGCGGCTCGGCCCTGTGGGTGCTGGGCGAAGAAGACCCCTCGGTGTGGACCATGCTCGACCGCCACCGCCCTGACGCGCTGCCGGACTCGGCCGCGCTGGCGCGCACGTCGTTCCCCTACGACGTGGAGTTCGAGGGCGACGGCGAGCTGTTGACCGTGGCCGCCCTGCCCCAGCCCGGCGAGCGCGCGCTCGACCGCGATCCCGGCACCGGGCTGTTCACCGACGAATCGTACCGACGCTATCCGACGTCCTACCTGCTCCAGCGCCATGGCTTCCGCGACTCGTGCCTGGCGCTGACGTTCGACGACGGGCCGAGCGACCCGTGGACGCCGCGCGTGCTCGACGCCATCCGCGACCTGCACGTGCCCGGCACGTTTTTCGTGGTGGGCGAGAACGCCGAGCGACATCCCGAGCTGATCACGCGCGAGTGGCGCGAGGGGCACGAGATCGGCAACCACACCTACACGCATCCGAACCTTGCCGCGATGTCACGCCGAGCGGTGCGCCTGGAACTCAACGCCACGCAGCGCGTGTTGCAGAGCACGCTCGGGCGCTCGACCATCATGTTCCGCCCGCCCTACAGCGCCGACGCGGAGCCCACCAGCGCCGAGGAGGTGACGCCCATCCTCGACGCCGCCGCGCTCGGCTACGTCACCGTGGGCGAATATCTCGATCCGCAGGACTGGCGCCTGCGCGAGACCGACGGCACCCGGCGCGGCGGCGATGCCATCGCGCGCGCCGTCGTATCGCGTGTGCTGTCCGGGCACGGCAACACCATCCTGTTGCACGACGGCGGTGGCGACAGGAGCGCCACCGTGGCCGCGCTGCGGATCTTCGTGCCACAGTTGGAAGCGCAGGGCTACCGCTTCGTGCCGGTGTCCGAATTGGTGGGTAGGCCGCGCGACGCGGTGATGCCCGTGGTGTCGCCGAGCGACCGCACGCTGCTGGGTGGCGACCGGCTGGCGTTCGAACTGCTGTGGCTCACGCAGACGTTTCTGCACGCGGCCTTCCTCGCCGGCATCGTGCTGGGGGCTGCGCGGGTTTTTTTCGTGACCGCACTGGCGCTGGCCGCGCGCTGGCGCGAGCGGCGCCGTCGCCGGCCGCTCGCGCCACCCGCGGGCGGCGTGAGCGTGCTGATCGCCGCCTACAACGAAGCGCCGGTCATCGTGCGCACGATCAGCGCGGTGTTGGCGAGCCGCGAGCCGCCGCTCGAGGTGATCGTGGTGGACGACGGCTCGGGCGACGCCACGGCCGAGGTGGTCGAGCAGGCGTTCGGGCACGAGCCACGCGTGCGGCTGATTCAACAACGCAATTCCGGCAAGGCCACCGCGCTCAATCGCGCCATTACCGCCTCGCGCGGAGAACTGCTGGTGTGCCTCGACGCCGACACGCTGTTCACGCCCGAGACGCTCGGCCGGCTGGTCGCACATTTTGATGAGCCACGGGTGGGAGCAGTCGCGGGCAACGTGAAGGTCGGCAACCGCATCAACGTGTGGACGCGCTGGCAGGCGCTGGAGTACATCACCAGCCAGAACCTCGATCGCCGTGCCTACGCGCTGCTCGACGCCATCACCGTCGTGCCCGGCGCGGTCGGCGCGTGGCGACGCTCGGCCGTGGCCGCCGTGGGCGGGTTCCAGGCCGACACGCTCGCCGAGGCCATGGACCTCACCTGGCGGCTACGGCGCGCCGGCTGGCGGATCGAGAACGAGACCGGCGCGCACGGGTTCACCGAGGCGCCCGACTCGCTCGAGACGCTCTACCGCCAGCGGTTTCGTTGGAGCTTCGGCACGCTCCAGTGCCTGTGGAAGCATCGCCCGGCGCTCGGTCGCGTGGGCTGGTTCGGCCGGCTGGCGCTGCCCACGCTGTGGGTGTTCCAGATCGCGTTCCCCATCCTGTCGCCCATCATCGACCTGCAAGTCCTGGTGACACTGACGCTGTTCGTGCAGAGCTGGCTCACGCGCGCGCTCTTGACGCAGGACTGGCAGCCGCTGCCGAACGCGGTTGAATCGCTGAGCACGGTGGCGTTCCTGTACGTGTTCTTCTTCGTCCTCGAACTGCTCGGCGCCAGCATCGCCATTGCGCTCGAGCACGAGCGGAAGCGGCTCCTGTGGTGGCTGTTCTGGCAGCGCTTCGTCTACCGGCAGGTGATGTACGCCGTCGTGTGGCGCGCCGTGCGCACCGCCATCACCGGGCGTCATGCGGGATGGGGGAAGCTGGAGCGGAAGAACACGGCGATCATCGACGAACCGGTGGAGGCGTAGCTCGGATGCGCAGCGCTCAGCGCAGTCGCGCGAGCCGCGTCACCTTTTCGCCGTCCGGAGTGCGCACGACCGCGAAGTAGACGCCGGGCGCGGCCACGCGGCCGTTGTCATCGCGGCCATCCCACTCATAGGAGTGAGCGCCGGGGGCGAACAGCGCAGCGGGGACGCCGCGCACGATGCGGCCATCCACGCCAACGATGGACATGGACACACTTCCCGTCCGTGCGAGTTGGAATGACAGCACCGTGCGGACGCCGAACGGGTTGGGCGCCGCCGCGAGCCCGGCGATGGGGCGAGGTGCCCCGCCCCCGACACCCAGCACGGACGCAGCGTGCGGCAGGTCGAGGATCTGCCCGCGGATCTCGCCGCTACTGTTCGCGCTGGTGTGCGCGTTGAAGTACGTCAGCCCGGCTAGGACATTCGCCTCGTTCGCCGCGCCGTAGGCCCACGTGCCGATCTGGTGCGGAGTCGCCGGGATCGTGAGAAGTACGAACGCCTCGTCGCCCGGAGCCGCGAAGCCGTGGATGTGGCTCAATGTCGGAGCGGCCGACAGGCTGTCCACATGCAGGTCGAAGCTGAGCTTGTGCCCAGCGGCCGTCGTGTCGATGGAGACCATGGCGAACCCGGAGGAGCCCGGGGCGGGATTAACGAGCGCCAGCTCCTGATCCGCGCCCAGCGGCACCACCACCGGGCAGATCTGCCCGCGGATCTCGCCGCCTGGCGATGTCGAGGTGTGCACGTTCACGTACATGCGCCCGGACAGCAGCGCGTCCTCGTCGGCCTGCGCGTAGTTCCAGGTGCCGACCTTGGGGCTGCCAGCCGGCAGCGCGACCTTCACACCCGCAGCAGTCCCGTGCAGCTGGTTGCCGTGGATATGCGCGAGGACCTCACCGGAGTTCAAGCTGTCGTAGCGGACGTAGTACGACAGCACGTTGGCCGCAGTGTCGACGGTGAACGTGGCGAAACCGCGCCCGTGCGTGCTCACCGGCGGTGTCTCCTGTGCGCCGTCGAGCACCGCGTTCAACGGCACGATCTGGCCGCGGATCTCACCGCCCGGGAACGCCGTGCTGTGGATGTTCGCGTAGCAGAGGCCGTTCAGGATCAATGCCTGCTGGGCCTCGGTGAAGTTCCACACGCCGACTTTCGAGTTGCCGGCGGGCAGCGAGAAGAGTACGCCCGCGTTGGTGCCGGGCACTGATGTCGCGCTGCCGTGGATGTGCGCCGCCGTCTCGGCGCCCAGCAGACGCGAGAACACGATGCGGTAGCTGACCGTGTTCGCGTCCGTGTCGATGACGAACCGCCCGGCGCCGAACGCACGCGAGCCGGTGACCACCGGGTTCTCTTGAATCGGGCTCAGGATGCAGTTGTAGACGAGCACGGCGGCGTGCGCCTGCGGGGCCAGGAGGGACGCCGCCGCGAGCAGCGACAGGGCCAGGATGCGGGAGCTGCGATGGCGAGGGGTCATGACGGCGCTCCTGATGATCTGACGCACTCCGGTCGCACGCAGCAGCAAACGGCGCCCGGTCACCCGCAGGGGCAGGTCGCAGCCGAGCCGGTGGGGGTCGGAACTGCTAGCAGGGAGCCTACGCTCATCAGAGTGCGGCGGCGGCTGCCGGGAGTCGAGGGAAAATCCGCCAGCGTCGCGCGCGGCTTTTGACGCTGCGTTTCCCGCACTGCTAGCTTCGCCGCCCGCTCCCGTGCCGGAGTGGCGGAACTGGCAGACGCGCCGGACTCAAAATCCGGAGTTGCGCAAGCAACGTGGGGGTTCGACCCCCCCCTCCGGCACCACATTTTCGGGCACTTACGCGGTTGGCGTGCGCTGTCCATCGAGTGTTCCCTTCCGAAATTGTGCTTGAACTGTGCTCGTTCTCAAAAGGGCGGGAGTCGCGGTCCGCAAGGCGCGGCGCTCACCCTCGCTCGCACGCATCGCCGCCACCTTCTTCACGCCCTCGGCAAGGTCGTCCTCGTTGACGATCGCGTAGCGGAGGTAGACGCTCTCGGTCTTGTGGCCCGTGAGCTTCATCGCGACCGAGCGCGACACGCCCGCCCGCTCAAGGTTCCGCACCGCGGTGCGCCGTAGGTCGTGGACGTATCGCCCGGCCACCCCTGCGCGCGCACACGCGAGGCGCCAGGCCACCCGGAAGTCGCCGATCCGCTTGCCCCTGCGGTGGAAGACGAACATGATTGGGCATCCGTGCTCACGCTCCAGAGCGGACGTGTGCTCGCGCTGCTCGCGCAATACCTCCTCCAACCGGGGCATCGCCGAGAACGGGAACGTGCGGCCTTCGTCGTTCTTCGTGGTTCCCGGGTCGAGGCGCACGATACCGGCCGCGAGGTCGACGTTGCGCCACGTGAGGGGCTTGGCCTCGCCGATCCGCCAACCCGTTAACTGGACAAACTCGATTAGCGCGCGCAAGTCCGCGGGCAACTCGACGAGGACTGCCTGTATCTGGTCCTCCTCGAAGAACCCGCTGCGGGTGTTGCGCACCTCGAGCGGAGGCAGTGCAGGCCTTTGGCTCACCTTCTCTGCCAGAATGGCGAGCGTGAACATCCTGCCCAAGATCGCGCGTTCGATCCGAACGGTCGCGCGCTGGGCGGATGCCAGGCGCAAGCGGTAGTAGGCCGACACGCGGTCGGTTGTGATGTCGATCGCGTGAGTGGGGCCGAAGAACTCGCGCAGATGCCGGATTGCCAGCTTGGCGCGATCGAGCGACTTGCGCCCGTTGGCCACGTAGTCGTTGACCACCATGTCCGCCATGTCCTCGAAGGTCGTCGCTTCGACCTTGGGTCCGACCAGCCGCCCCGAACCCATCTCGCCATGTCGGCGCTGGAGCAGCTTCACTGCGACCGCTTGCAACTCCGAGTCGGACGACTCGCGATAGAGCGTCCCGCGAAAGCTGTACTGAACCCAGTACACTTTCCCGCGGAGGTAGATGCGCCCGAAGCCGCGTGGCGTCCTCTTTCGCGCTGCCCGTTTGGGTGACTCTGTAGGCGTCACTTTAAGCTCCCGTGCCGGGTGCGGTGGATTCCGTAACCCGTTAGCAACACATACCTTGGCTCGGAGGCTTGTTCATGGTCGTTTCTTGGCCAGCCAGCCGGCGATCCCGGCTCGCGAAAACCGCAGGACCTTTCGCGACAGTTTGCGGGCAAAGGGCAGGGTCTTGGCGTGTCGGTAGAACCAACGTGGCGAGAGCCGGAGCAACACAGCCGCTTCGTTGACCGTCAGCAGATCGTCCTCGCTCCATGCTGCGGCTGGGCCCGCGGGCGGCGGGGTCGATGAGCTCGAGGGCATTGTGGAACCCACGGCCGCCCGGAGGCCTGCCAGGAGCGTGAGCTCGGTCTCAGGCGCGAGCACGCGCACCTTTTCGGGGTCCGAAGCGAGGATCTGCAGGAGCACCTCGAGTTCCGCGTTCATCGCGCGCCCTCCCCTGGCCAGATCTCCCGATGTCCCGAGCCCGACCGCCGGTGGCGGAATCGTTCCGTGGCGATCAGAGCACGTGAGGCCTCGCTCGCCCCGGGCCGGGATCCGACCGGCGATCGGAGCGTTGCGCTGATTCCGGTCGTGACAGTCACACCGCACCGCCGC
>JAYVCN010000207.1:0-4118 GCA_043749875.1 Candidatus Eiseniibacteriota bacterium
GACCAGCTCCTCGAAGCTGCGCGGGCGCATGCGGTCGGCCAGCGGCGCGTTGGGACCCGGATCCGCGGGCAGCGCGCCGTAATTCGCGGGCGCGCCGCCGCCCGGCGTGTCGCCGAACAGGTCGCTCGTCATGGCCGCGCGGCTTCCCCGGGCGGCTCCAGCTTCGGCTTCAAGCCCGGCGTCACCGCTGGCGTCACGGCCGCAGCCAGCGTGGACAGCGGCGACACGTCCGTGCCGGCGGATTTCCCGCCGTGCGTATCGGCCAGCGCGCTGGCCAGCGCACCTGCGGCGCGCTCACGCTCGGCGTGCACCCAGCGTACCAGCCGCTCGACGGCTTCCTCGGGCGTGTGCGGACGTCCCAGCGGATATCCGGCCGCCTCGAGACGCTGGAACAGGTCCGCCAGCACTGGCGGTTCGATGTTCGTGGCGCGCAGCAGTTCGAGGTCCTGGAACACGTCGCTCGGTGGCCCGTGCGCCACGATCTCGCCGCCGCTCTTCAGCACGTAGACCTGGTCAGCGAGCGGCGCCACCATCTGCACATCGTGCGTGGCGACCACGAGCGACACGCCGTGCTTGCGATTGAGCAAGTTCAGCAGCTCCACCATCTCGCTGCGCGAGGCTGGGTCCAGGCCCTCGAACGGCTCGTCGAGCACCAGCAGTTCCGGCTCCAGCACCAGCGCGCCCGCGAGCGCGACCTTGCGCTTCTCACCTCCCGACAGGTAGTGGCACACCTTGTGACGCAGATGTTCGATGCCCATGCGCTGCAGGGCGTAGTTGGTCTTCTGGTCCACCTCGGCCTCGGTGTAGCCGTAGTTGCGCGGGCTGAACGACACATCGTCCCACACCGTCGGCGCGATGATCTGCTCGTCGGCGTTCTGCAGCAGCACGCCGACGCGCTCGCGGATCTTGGAGAACTGCCGCGATGGGTCCACGCCGAACACCAGCACCTCGCCCTCTTCTGGGGCGAGCAGGCCGAGGATATGGTAGAGCAGCGTGCTCTTGCCGCAGCCATTGGGCCCCAGCACGACCACGCGCTCGCCGGCGCCGACCACGAAGTCGAGACCACACAGGTGGACGCTGGTCTTGTCCGGGTAGGTGTGCCGCACGCACGAGACGCGGACGATGGTGCCGGCGGTCTGGCGCGGGCTGCTGCCGGGAGTCCTCATTCTGCCCTCAGGTGCCAGAGCAGCGCGCTCGCGATGCAACCCCAGGCCGCGGCCACGAACACCCAGAAGTCGTCGCGTGTGAGTTCCAGGAAATGCCGGCACCCGCACACGCGGCCCGAGTGACCGCGCAACTGCATCGCCTGGTAGAGCCGCTGGCTGCGATCGAACCCCGACAGCACCACGGTGCCGACCGCCTCGCCCATGAGTGGGAAGCGCTGGTTGACGGGGCGCGCCATGGCGCCGCGCAGCCGCAGCGCCGTCCACATGCGCTCGACGCGCGCGAGCAGAGCGAACACCGCACGGTAAGTGAGGAACAGGCTGTCGCCGACGCTGCGCGGCAGGACGCGCGCGAGCGGCGCGAACAGATCCGGATACGGGGTCGTGCTCACCAGCCACACGGCGGTGAGGCTCGCCACCATCGGCCGCGCGAACAGGATGAGCGGCTCGTCCCAGTCGGTGCGGAAGTGCGCCAGCACGAAGATGAACGAGAACAGCATCGGGGTCGTGGCTGCGGCCAGCATCAGGCGGCGCGGCACCTGGGCACTCGCGCACAGCGCGAGCGCGGTGACGAGCAGGACCACCAGCGTGCCCCACGACGGCGTGATCACCGCGAGCGTGACGTAGAGCCCCGCCAGCAACAGCTTGGCGAGCGCGCTGGCGCGGTGCCAGGGCGAACGCCCGGCGCTGGCGAGGAAGTCGATCTGGGCGAACGTGTTGATCATGGGATGCTCGGGCTGCTCGGCGTGCTCGCGGTCCGGGTCGGTCCGGCGGCGGGACTCACTGCGGGCGTCGGCAGCAGATCGGGGCGGACGCGCTCGAGGAAGTGCGCCAGACCATAGCCGAGCAGCGCCTCCAGTGCGACGGCGGCGATGAGCATCGGGATCACCACCGCAGCCCCGACGCGGTGCCAGACCTCGATGAGCGTGTGCTCGACCTCGTGAATCCCCGCCGCATCCGGCGTGAGCCGAACGGACAGCATCAGCAGCGCGCCCCAGCACACCGTGGAGAACAGCTGGGACACCGCGGTGGCGACGGCCATGGCGCGCGGCGGCCCGAGCCGGCGCACGAGTGACAGGTAGAGCGGCCGCGCCAGGATGGCGCCCAGGCCGAGCACGAGCGGGTTGAGTCCGATCACCGTGAAGCCCCCCTGCCCGAGCAGGGCCAGGATGAGCGTGACGACGAAGCTGACCTGGAACGCGGGCCCCGCTCCGAGCAACACGCCCACCGGCCCCGCCAACGTCATGCAGTAGTCGAAGGCCGTGATCGGCACCGGGATGGCCATGACGGCGAGCATGATGCCGCCGAGCGCGCTCTGGAACGCAACCTGTCGCGGCCCCGCGCTGCGTGAGGCGCGTGCGCTCACGAACAGCAGCAAGCCAGTGAGAATCAGTCCCCAGATCCACAGGACAGGCGGCAGGATGCCATCGGGGATGTGCAGGTGCGACATGGCGGGCTCGGTGTGGGGGTGGGCTGACGGATCCCGGCCGACCACTGTAACAGGCTGGACCAGCAGGGGCACTGGGACTGCGAACGGCCACGCTGGCGGCGCCGGGAGGAGATTCGGGCCGGAGCTCCCGCCCCTCTCATTGCGCCCAGGCCAGCGCTGCCCCCGTGGTGCGTGCGCCCGCGGCGCGCAGGGCGGCCAGCGCCTCGTGCAGCGTGGCGCCGGTGGTGAGCACGTCGTCCACCAGCAGCACCTGTCGGCCGTTCACCCATGCCGGCCGTGCGACGCGGAATGCGCCTGCGACATTCTGCCGCCGCTCGCGGCCTCTGAGCCCGCTCTGCGCCATCGTCGCACGCGTACGCACCAGCACGTCGGCGATGTACGGGGCGCCGATCACGTCGGCCAGCGCCTCACCCAGGCACGCCGCCTGATCGTAGCCGCGTTCGCGCCGCCGCACCAGGTGCAGCGGCACCGCGGTCACGAGTGCGGGCGCGCGAAGCGCGGCAGGCAGTGCCGCCGCCATCGCGGGCGCGCAGGCGCGCGCGAGCCGTGGACGCGCACCGAACTTGAGCGCGTGCACGAGCAGCGCCACGCGCTCATCGTAGACGAAGGCCGCGTACACGGCGTCGCCGGGATGACGGCGGCACGCGTCCGGCGGATTGTCGTCGCACAGGCAGCGCGCACACAGCGCACCATCGAGGCGCGGCAGGCGCGCCACGCAATGCTGACACAGCAGCGCCTGCGCCAGCGCCGGCTCGCCACAGCCAGGACAGCGCTGCGGCAGCACGAACTCGAGCACGTCGCGTGACAACGAACCCAGCGCACGCGTGAGCGCAAGCGTCGACGAGCGCTTCACAGCGTCCGCGAGGCGCCCGACCCGGGGAAACGCTCGCAATCTGCCGAGCAGCGCGAGGCGCGCGAGCGAAAGCGAGCGCTTCATAAGTCCCGCCGCGTCAGCGCGGCCACCCGACCGCGGCGGCGAGTGGTGCGAGCGGGACATCGCGGCCGAACCAGCGCATGAGCGAATGACGGGCCTGGTGCACCAGCAGCCCGAGCCCGTCCACGGCCTCGATTCCCTGCGCGCGCGCGGCCTGCACCCATGGCGTGAGCGCTTCGCCATAAGTCAGGTCCACCACCAGCACGCCACGTGCGAGCAGGCCAAGTCGCGCCGGGGTATCCAGGCCGGCGAGCGGCGTGCAATTGACGACCACCTCGGCCGCTGCGAGTGCGGCCTGCGCCGCAGCTGAGTCCCACGCGCACCAGTGCGCCGCGAGCCCGCCGCCCCACGCCTCGTCCGCGGGCGGTTCGCGGCGCGAGACCACGCTCAGCCCGCCCCCGCCCGCATCGCGCAGCGCCAGCGCCAGGCTGCGCGCCGCGCCGCCCGCACCCAGCAGCACGACGCGGCTCGCCGCCACATCGCGGTCCAGCGACTTGATCAGATCCACGAAGCCGATGCCGTCGGTGCTGTCGCCCTCGCGGCCGGAGCCCGAGAATGTGATGGTATTCAC
>JAYVCN010000208.1:0-2613 GCA_043749875.1 Candidatus Eiseniibacteriota bacterium
CGGCGGTGGCCGTGCTGTCCGCGGCCGGGCCCGCGCGCGCGCAGACCTCGCTCGGCGGCCAGCGCGCCGGCACGTCGTCCGCCACGTTCCTGCGCATCGGTGTCGGCGCGCGCGCGGAGGGCATGGGCGAGACATTCGTCGCCGTGGCCAACGACCCGAGCGCCATCTACTGGAACCCTGCCGGGCTCGCCTCGCTGCAGCGCCGCGAGTTCGCCATCTCGCACGTGCAGTGGCCGGCGGATGTGCACTACGACCACCTCACCATGATCCTGCCGTCGCGCCGCTTCGGCGGCTCGATGGCGCTGCAGCTCGGCGTGCTCGGCACCAACATCGACGAGACCACCGAGCTGCAGCCGTTCGGCACCGGTCGCACGTTCTCATACTCCGACCTGATCGCGGGGGTGGCGTTCTCGCGCCGCTGGACCGACAAGCTGTTGGTCGGCACCGGCATCAAGTTCGTGCGCGAGGATCTCGGCTCGCAGGTCGGTGGCCCGACCACGCAGGCCGTGCTGTTCGACGTCGGCTCGATCTACTACCTGGGCCTCGGCAGCGTGCGCATCGCCACGTCGCTGACGAATTTCGGCTCGGCCCTGCGCCCTTCGGGCACGTTCGTGTCACCGTTCGACGGCTCCACCTCGCAGTTCGACGCGTTCGATCCGCCGCTCATGTTCCGCTATGGCGTCGCGTTCGAGCCGATCGAGAACGAGACGCAGCGGCTCACCACCGCGTTCGAGGTCAACCAGCCGGCCGACAACCAGCAATTGGTCAAGGCCGGCGCAGAGTGGCAGTACAAGGGGACGTTCGCGCTGCGCACGGGTTACAACTTCCGCGCCGACGCGCTCAAGCTGTCTGCGGGTGCCGGGTTCACCGGCGTATTCGGCGCTCTACGCGGGCAGTTCGACTACGCCTACACCGATGGCGGGTTCCTGGGCGCGGTGCACCGCGTGTCCTTGGGAGTGCGCTTCTGATGCGTTCCCGCGTGTCCGTGCTGCTGCTCGCGATCATGGTGATGCTGCCGTGGGGCTGCGGCGGAAAGTTCGACTTGCCCACCGAGCACCCGGGCCGCCTCGTGCCAAGCGACAAGAGCTACGCCATGCTGGCGACGTGGAAGGGCATGGACGACGTCCGGGATCTGCTGCTCACGCAGGGTCAGGGCAACCAGTTGTTCGCGCTGTTCAACCATGGCGGCACCGGCGGACCGTCCGTGCCGCGCGGTGAGGTGCGCCTCTACCCGCTGACGCGACCCGCGCCCATCGGATCGCCGTACTTCGATCCCATGCTGACGCTGTTCAACCCCGTCGCCCTCGCGTCCGCGACGAACAAGCTGTTCGTGCTGGATCAGGGCGATTCGTGCCAGGCGAAATTCGACGCGCGGCGCGGCACGTGTGCGCCCGACGCCGACACCACGCACTTGACCGGGCACCCGTTCCGCAACCAGGTGTTCGACTACGCCGCCGTGTGGCGCGTGCGCGAGTACGGTCTGGGCGGCGGCGACACGTTGTCCACGTTCACCGATACCACGCTGTCGTTGCCCTACGGCATCGCGGCCGACGAGCAGGGCCGCGTCTACGTCGCCGGTCTCGCGAATCTGCTCGATACGAGCCAGGTCGACCAGCGCTTCCGCACCCGCAAGTTCGTGAGCCGAGTGTTCCGTTACAGCCGCGGGCCCAAGTACCCCGGCATCCTCGACGTCAACATGCCGGGCACCTCCTCGTGGCATCGCGACACGAGCTGGGTCGTGTTCGATGGCACCGGCGCATCGTCCGTTGCGGACCCGCGCGGCATCTACTGGTCGCGCCGGGGCACGAACCCGCTGTTCATCGCCGACCGCGGCAACAATCAGGCGAAGGGCGTGTCCTCGAACGAGGTCAGTGTCAGCATCGTGCGCACGGACGGGCAGGCGACCGGCGCCAACCTCAACCACCCCGAGTCGGTCACCGCCGACCTTGCCGGGTTCTTCTACATCGTGGACCGTGACAACCGACGCGTGCTGCGTTACGACCTGTCCGGCGAATACATCCAGCGGGTCGATGTCGAACTGAACGACGAGGCGTTGCCGCTGCTGGATCCGATCTCGATCGCGGTCGACGACTCGCTCGCTTACATCGCGGATCGCGGACGGGGCCAGATCATCCGCTACCGGAGGCGAAAGTGAGGGTTCGCCTGGTGGCGCTGGGCCTGACGGGCGTGCTGGCTCTGGTCGGGCCGGGCGGCGCGCGCGCCGACGCGCTCGACCACCTGCCGCCGCGATCGTTCGTGCAGCCGGCGACGGCCGCGGCAGACACCGGCTCGCGCGTGTTCGTGTCGCTCATCTCCGGCCGCGACGAAGTCGGCCGCGACTTGAACCTGATGAGCGTGAACCTCACCAACTACGGAGTCATTGGCAATAACTTCACCAGCAAGACGCCGTCCATGGAGTACCCGGTCGGGACGGGCCACGAGCACTTGGTGCGCGGCGGGCTGTGGATCGGAGCACTGGCGGCCGATGCATCCGGCGCGTTCACGGGCGTCACCACGGCCGCGGTGGACGGGTTCACGGGCGACGCCGCGGCCGGCGCCACCGAGTTCTCGCCCGAGGGCGACCACATCACCGTGCGCTCGACCCTGCCGAAC
>JAYVCN010000209.1:0-4070 GCA_043749875.1 Candidatus Eiseniibacteriota bacterium
GGCAACGGCGACCATGCCGCGCCCGGCTCGCAGGTGTTCCCGGGTTTCGCGCCGACCGACGCCACCGATGCGCGGCGGGAGAACCTGGGCGTCTACTCCGAGCTCGAGACCAATCTTGCGCCGGAGGTCCTCGCGAACGGCGCGGTTCGCTACGAGCACTACAATGATTTCGGCTCGCTCGTGACCGGCAAGCTCGCGGGGCGCTGGCAGCCGGCCCATCGCGTCGTCTTCCGTGCCGCGGGCAGCAACGGCTTTCGCGCGCCGGGGTTGAGCCAGATCCACTTCAGCAAGGTGGTCACGAACTTCGTCGGCAACAAGCCGCTCGAGGTCGGCATATTCCCGGTGGACCATCCGGCGGCGATCCTCACCGGGAGCAAGCCGCTCAAACCCGAGAAGTCCATCAACCTGAGCGCCGGGCTGGCCGTGACGCCCGTCGATGAGCTGACCCTGACCGTGGATGCCTACGACATCCGCATCACGGATCGCATCGTCCTCGGCCCGTTGATCAGTGACGCGGCTTCGCTGGCGGCGTTGCAGGCCGCGGGGTTCGGCACGATCCAGGGCGTGCAGTACTTCATCAACGGTATCCAGACGAAGACCCAGGGCGTGGATGTCACCGCGGATCTTCGCGTGCCCATGCAACACGCGCGCGCCCTCGACTTCAAGGGCTCGCTGAACTGGGGCCAGAACAAGATCACCATGGGACGGGAACTGTTCACGAACGCGGATGATCCGGTGACGCCGCTCGCGATCGAACGCGAGCGCCCTGACTGGCGGGGCACGGTCTCGGCCGAGTACTCGCAGGCGCGCTGTCGCGGATTGGTGCGCGCCTCCTACTTCGGCACGTTCGAGTCCGCGCAACCGGGGTTCACGGACGCGTCCAGGGCCGTGTATCCCGCGCGCACGCTCATCGACGCCGAGGCGGGCTACCAACTGCCGCAGGTCGAGATCGCGATCGGCGCCCGCAACCTGTTCGACACCTACCCCGGCCGACAGCTGCTCCCCGATAATAATAATGGCGGCGTGTTCCCATGGGCGGCGGCGTCTCCGTTCGGGTACAACGGGCGCTACCTGTACACGCGCGCGACGTGGACGTTGCCGAGGTAGGACGAGGATCCCTCGGACATCGAGCTTGCCGTCGGAGAGCTGTGAGGGGGCCGCGGACGAAGGCGCATGCATCGTCCGCGGCTCCGCCCGGCCTCGGGTTCACGCTCGCGCACGCTGCGCACGCGCGGCTTGCGGCGCCTTCAGCTCACCTGAGCATCACGACGCGGGCGATGCGCTCCTCGCCGCCGGATCGGACGCGCACGAGATAGAGCCCGCTCGCCAGCAGCTGGCGGCCCTCCCCGAGCCGGTCCCATCGCAGTTCGTGGAGGCCGGCGGCGCGTTCCCCGCGCTCCAGCACACGGATCAGTCGCCCCGCGACGTCGAGGAGCGCTGCCTCCACCAGCGCGGGGCGGGCCAGCTCGAAGGCGACGTGGACCTCCGACGACGCGGGCGCGGGCCATACGCGCAGGTGGCCAAGCCCGGCGTGGGCCGACGCGGGCTCGTCCACCGAGACCGTCGAAACCGCGGCCTGGAGGAGCACCGAGACCCGGCTCGAATCGCGGTCGGCCGTCACGATGTCGAGAAGACCATCGCCATTCAGATCGGCGATCGCCACGCCGAGCGGGTGACGATGGGTGCCGAAGTCGGTGCGCAACGGGGGCAGGCCGGTTGAACCTCCGAAGTAGACCGAGACGTCGTTCGCGTGCTGGTTCGAAACGACCAGGTCCTTCCACCCGTCTCCATTGAGATCCGCCGCGACCACCGCGTAGGGATATGGGCCGGTCTCCCGGAACTGTGGGGCGCCAAACGTGCCATCGCCGATGCCCGGCAGGAGGGTGAGCAGGGCGTCGTTTCCCCTGACCAGCGCGACATCGAGCCTTCCGTCGCCCGTGAAGTCTCCCAGGGTGAGGGCAGTCACCGGCCCGCCGACAATGTGATCGCTCCTCGGGCCGAAGGTAGCGTTGGCCCGGCCGGCACGGAACGACACCTGAATCGTCGAACCGTCCGAGCACGTGATCATGTCGAGCAACCCGTCCCCGTTCAGGTCCCCGAACGCGACGTCCTCGCTGAAGGTGAAATCCGGATAGTCCACCTTGCGCGCGAACCCTCCCGACCCGTCTCCCCTCAAGACCGACACCGCCGCTCCGAGCTCGCAGTCGGCGGCGAGATCCAGCTTTCCATCGCCATTGAAATCCCTCGCCACGATCCGATGTGGATGCTGGGCGGTTGGGAACATCGTGGCCGCACCGAACGTACCGTCTCCGTTGCCGAGCCGTACGGCGAGATCGTTCTGATCGTAATCGGTCGAGATGAGATCGAGCTTCGTGTCGCCGTTGAGGTCGGCCAGCGCCACCGCATAGGCGATGCCGGTGTTGGGGAGGTCGGCATGGGGGCCGAGGGCGCCGTTTCCGTTTCCGAGCAGCACGGATACCGTGCTCGCATTCCCCGTCACCACGTCGCGCTTCCCGTCGCCGTTGACGTCGCCTATGGCGATGGCGTCGGGCGCCGTGCCGGTCGGGAAGTCCCGCAATGTCCCGAGTGTCCCGTCGCCGTTCCCGAGCAGCACGTTCAAGTTACTCGGCGAGTAGGTCGGGGCCCCGAGCGCGTTCACGACGATCACGTCGGGCGCACCATCGCCATTGAAGTCGCCGGTGGCGACGCTCCGGCAGTAGCCTCCGACGAGGAATTCGTTGCGCGGCCCGAACGCGCCACCGCCGGTGCCCAGCAGCACCGAGACGACACCGTTCGCCGCGTCCTGGAATCCGCCCGGCTCGATCATGACGAGGTCCATGACACCGTCACCATTCAACTCGACTGCGGCCGCCCCGTTGCAGTTGGGACGCGAGGGGTAGGTTGTCCGCGCCGCGAACCCGCCGGATCCGTCACCGAGGAGGACGGAAACCGTGCCGTCCCCATTCGGCACCGCCAGATCCAGGTCTGCATCGGGATCGAGACGTGCGAACGCCGGAACCCTCGGGTTGGCTCCTGCGTCGTAGGTTCCGTGAATGGTCAAGGCGCCGAGGCCGTCGCCGAGCCAGGTCACGACACTCCCGGTGCTGCCGAGCGTCACGAGATCGAGCTTGCCGTCGCCGTTGAGATCGGAAAGCTCGAGCCAGTACACGGCCCCGCCGATGTCGGTGCGACCCGCGAACGTTCCGTCTCCGTTTCCGAACAGCACGGACGAGTTGTTTGAGCCGGGGTTGGCGGACACGAGGTCGAGCTTTCCATCGCCGTTCAGATCTCCGAGCGCAATCCGGTTCGGAGAGAGACCCACGGCAAAGTCAAAGCGCGGTCCGAATGTCCCATCGCCGTGGCCCAGCATGATCGAGACGCTGTTGTCGCCGGCGTTCGCGATCGCCGCGTCCAGCTTGCCGTCGCTGTTGACGTCGGCGAGCACCACCGCGACCGGGCCGGGGCGTGCAGGGAAGCCCACCCCCAGTTGGAATCGCCCGTCCCCCTGCCGCGCATCACGACAAGCTCATTCGTCCCCCCCTTCGGCACGACCAGATCCAACTTCCCGTCGCCATCGAGGTCGGCGATCGCGGTCATGGAGACGCCCTGCGTCGTCTCGCCGCCCATGAAGCGGGCCGGGAACATATTCTGCGCAGCCGAGGGCATCGGTGCGGAGGCCATGAGGCCGACCGCGATCGTAGCGATGAGGGTGGTCAGCGAGGCGATGCGTTTCGACTGGGAGAGTCGAGCTGCGCAGGGACGGCGCGAGGGGCGTGACATGGCGAGGCCTCCCTTGGAGCCCATGCGGGGTCCGATGCTGCGCGACCGCGGCACTCCGTACCCCACGGGCTCCGGTGAATCGATGCTGACTTGACCGTCCTCGCGGTCGTGCGAGATTCGACGGGGGTCGGATCGAGCGATCGGCGAGAACAACCTCGAAGGCGGCCAGCCAACTCGACGTGCACCGACTACCTCCGACCGAACGTAGTCCTCGGTCCGTCATGGCCACAAGGGGCTTCGTCGAGCGAGCTCGGAAGTTCGTGTGCTGCAAGGACTACCTCGGACGCAGG
>JAYVCN010000210.1:0-3754 GCA_043749875.1 Candidatus Eiseniibacteriota bacterium
GGAGCGCGCGGACTTGCGGGCCGCGCGCGACGCCGCCGAGCACGCGCTGCGCGCGGACCGCGCACGCGCGGAGTCCATGCTGGCGGCCGCATCCACGCACTGGCGGCAGGGCGACGTGGCGGGCAGCGACAGCCTGTTCCGCGCGGCGCTCGCGCGGCTGCGCCGCAGCGTGCGCGACCGCTTCGACGACTTCGCACCGCTCGCGAGCGAGCGCGATACGATGGAGTACAACCGTCTGCCTGCGCCCCAGCGTGCCGAGTACGCCCGGCGCTTCTGGCGCGAGCATGACCCGGACCTCGGCACGCCCGAGAACGAGGCGCAGCTCGAATACTGGGCGCGCGTGGCACAGGCCTACTTCCTCTACTACGACCCGGCGCGCCGCGAGTGGGACGAGCGCGGCGAGGTGTACGTGCGCTACGGCCCGCCGGACAGCGTGCAGTACAACCCCCTCGGCGTCTCGCTCTACGGCTACGGCGGCGGCGAGCAGGTACGATTCCCGGTGAACGTGTTGGTGTGGACGTACACGTCGCTTGGCATGAGCGTGATGCTGCACGATCGCATGCTGTCGGAGCGCTACGAGTTGCCGGTGTCCATGGAAGAGGACAAGGATCCGCGCCCCGAGCCCGACTCGCTCACGCACGGCGGCGTGCTGGCCACGCACGACATGCGCGGGGTGTTCCACTTGCTGCCACCTGGAGCCAAGCCGCTGAGCGTGCAGTCGCAGCTCGCCCGCTTCGAGGGCGCCGCGGGCGACGTGAAGTTGTTCGCCGGCGTGGCCGCAGCCGGCGGTCCGGCCGACTCGCTGGCCGCGGACTTCGTGGTGCTGGACAGCGCGATGGTCGAGGTGGCGCGTGTGCGCCGCACGCTGTCGCCATCCGCATGCGAGGCGGCGACGCTGCGCGTGGCGGAGTTCGATGCGCAACTTGCGCCCGGGGACTATCGGGTGGGCATGAGCGTGCGCGGGGGAGGGCGGCGCGGCGCGACGCGCGAGGTGCTGCACGTGGACTCGCCCGACAGCCTGCTGGCGATGAGCGACGTGGTGGTGACGTGCGGAGTGCCGGCGGCGCTCGAGGGCAGCGTGCGGCTGGACGCGAACCCGTCCGGCAGCGTGCGCGCCGGCGAACCGCTGGTGGCGTACTTCGAGGTGTACCACCTCGCGCAGGCCGCGGACGGGCAGGGGCGGTTCGAATACGAGACGAGCGTCCGCTCGGCCAAGCGCGACCCGCGCATCTGGCTCCAGCGCTGGCTGTCGCCGCGACGCGAGGGACAGGACCTGGGCGTGACGCGTCAGGACGCGGTGCTGGGCACGGTGCGGCGGCAGTTCGTGAGCATGTCGGTGCAGACGCTGCCGCCCGGCCGCTACCGGCTCGACGTGACCGTGCGCGACGTGCTGACCGGCGATGAGCAGCACAAGTTCGCCGAATTCACGCGCGAGCCGGACGCGAGGTAGCGGCATGCCACGGCGGGGCATTTCGCCCTGCACTCGCGGTCGGAGTGCGCCGATAACCCCCGGCGACGTCCACCCCCACCCGCACCCCCAGAGGCACAGCATGTCCGAGGGCAAACTGCGCATCCTCATCGTGGACGACGAGCCCGATCTCCTGACCGTGCTCAAGTTCGGTCTCGAGGCCGACGGGTTCGAGGTGATGCAGGCCAGTGACGGCGAGCAGGGCTTGGCGCTCGCGCGCCAGTACATGCCCGACCTGATGGTGCTGGACCTGATGCTGCCGCGCATGGACGGCTACAAGGTGTGCCGCGCGCTCAAGTTCGACGAGCGCTACAAGCGGATCCCGATCTTCATCCTGAGCGCCCGCTCGGGCGAGACGGACCGCCGGCTGGCGCTGGAGGTGGGCGCCGACGAGGTGCACACGAAGCCGTATGACATGCGGACGCTGATCGGCCGCATCCGCGCCCGGATCGGGCAGGAGCCAGGGCGCAAGGCGGCGTAGGCGGCAGCCTGGCGCTGGGCGTGGCGAGCGGCATGCGTCCTCAATGGCCTTCGGCATGCGAATCACACCGGGTGCCGATCCCCTTTAAGATCGCCGGTGGCAAGCCCTCATACGCACGCTGGCCTTGGCCGAGCTCGTTGCTCGCACCGATCGAACTTGGCAGGATGTTGGCCGGTACGATCCATCATGGCAGCGAGCTGCAACCCAGGGGGGGGCATGTCAATCGCGTTCAACTGCCCGCGCTGTGGAGGCCGGATCGAGGTGACCTGGCGCGCCCCCGGCGAGTCGGCGCACTGCGCGGAATGCGGCGGGCAGGTGCTCGTGCCGAAGCAATCGGAGCCGGCACTCGGCCGCGACCGGCCCTCACGGGGTGACGTCTTGGTCTTCGGGGGGACACCGGTCATCGCGAACCTGGTCGCCGGAGCGATCGTCGGGCATGGCGTATCGCGCCGCCGCTTCGTCTTGCGGAATGGGTGTGGCGGTGGCGGGTTGGGTCGCGGCCCCGTTCGCGGTCACCGCCTTGTTCGATGTGTCAGGGCACGTAGGTGCCCATGACTCGCTTGAAGCGATCGGACTCTTCCCGTGGCTCGTGGATCTGGCAACAGGCTCTTTGGCGGGATTCGCCAGCGCCGTGAGTTTTCCGTGGGGATATGTACATCGTTCGCTACCTCGTCCCAGGCAGTAGACTCATATCGCCCGCCGCCCAATCCGATCGTGAGGCCATACCCATGGACGACTCCGGCCGCCAGCGCTGGCTCGGCAAAGCCATACTCGTCGGCATGCTCTACCTCGCCGCGGGTATGGCATTCGGCGCACTTGCCGGGGCGGCTGCGTCCGATCAGCTGCGATTCTTCTGGCGGTTGTCCGCCTTTGTCATCAGTGGTGTGGTATTCGCCGTCCACATCGCCGATGAGCACTTTCGACTGCGTAACACCGCGCGGCCAACGGCATGGCACGCGTCCGTGGCTGTCGCATGCGGTGGCTTCGCGCTCGCGTTCGTGGCTAACATTCACGACCTGGGGTCAGCCTCGGGTTATCGACCCCGAATGCTCATCGCCTTGGTCGCCTGGCCCCTGCTGACCGCTGTGCCGGCGTTCGTTGTCGCTCTCGTCGTGGCCGCTGGCCTTGGCGTGAAGCGGCTGGGCGACTAAGCGAGCAATCTGGGGCGTGTGTCCTGCCGATGCGCTGCAGCTGACGGGCGCGGCCGCCGGGCGGGTCGAAACGTTGCTGCCGGGCCATGGGATTGGGATCCGGAGACGCCAATCCGTTGGACATGGGCATGCACCTGCACCTGCGCATGGGATGCCCGAACCGGCCGCACTTGCACAGCGATTCATCGCCACCACGATGAGGGGTCAGCGAGGAATCAGCGCGTCGCCACCCCTGCCTGCGGATGCATCGCCACCACTTCCAGCATGCGCGCGTGCAGCGTCGGGTTCGCGGTCACGATGCGGCGGCCGTCGAGTCGCAGCGGCTCGCCCGCGTAGCCCGTGATGACGCCGCCCGCCTCGCGCACGATGAGCGAGCCGGCGGCGATGTCCCACGGCGAGAGATCGCCCTCCCACATGCCGTCGAAGCGGCCCATGGCGACGTAGCAGAGGTTGAGTGCGGCCGAGCCGTCGCGGCGCAAGCCCTGCGCCCGCAGCAGGAACTCCTGAAACAGCGGCAGATGGCGCTCGGGATGTTCGCGCACGTCATAGGGGAAACCAGTCACGAGCAGCGCGTCGTCGAGCTGGGACGTCGGCGTCACGCGAATCGGTTTGCCATTGAGCGTCGCGCCAGCGCCCGCGGCGGCGGCGAACAGT
>JAYVCN010000211.1:0-5736 GCA_043749875.1 Candidatus Eiseniibacteriota bacterium
GGACGGCCTAATTGGCTCTGGAAGCACGCTGACGCCCGTCCCGATTCGCGCGAATCGAGCGAATCCTCGCGGATTCGCTGGCGTTCTGACGACGGCACGGAAGCTGCAAGCTATCTGGCTGCCGCCAACCAAGGAGAATCCTTCATGAGAGTTCACACGCTCGTCGCAGGGACGCTGGTCATGCTCACGCTCGGAACCGGGGCGAACGCCATGACGCGACACCATCACAACCGCAACACGACGACCAACCGGAACGTCATGGTTGCCGCAGGAACCTCGATCAATGTCCGGATCGACTCCGCGATCTCGACCGATAACACCCACCAGGGAGATGCCTGGAACGGTACCGTGAGTGAGAACGTCGTCACCGGCAGCGGAATCGCCATTCCAGCGGGAAGTGCGATCCAGGGTGTGGTGACCAGCTTCGCGCAGGGCACGCACGACACTCGTGCGCAGCTCGCGCTGGGGCTGCGCAGTGTGACCGTGAACGGCCAGCCGCGATCGATGTTCGCGCAGGCAGCCCCGGTCATCGCCGGGACGTCGCGCGCCAAGAAGCTGGGCGCGATCGCCGGCGGCGCCGCGGTTGGCGCTGTACTCGGCCACACTGTGGCCAAGGACGAACATGGCACGCTGATCGGCGGTCTGGTGGGTGGCGCGGCGGGGTATGGCCTCACCCGCAACGCGCTCCGCACCCTGCAGCTCAAGCCTGGAACCGTGCTGAGTTTCACCATGAGTGAGAACATGCTGGCGGCACGGCGTTAAAGCCGTGCTCCGGATGTGCCAGGTGGCGGGGCAAGGGACTGGGTTCCCTGCCCTGTCGCCGTCTTTGGAGTCCCTGCCTGTTATGGTCTCCCACTGGCGTGCAGCACGGCGGCCGAGGACCGGTAGTCAATCGCACACCTGTCCCCGCGTTGGGCACCCACGCGATACTCGACCCACGGAGGTGCAGCGATGCTGAAGCATGGGATGGGCTGGGCACTGGCGTTGTTGTTGGTCACGGCGGGCTTCGCCGCGGCGGGCACCTCGGAAGACGCGGCGAAGCAGGGCAAGAAGATCTCCGACGCCAACGCCGTCTACCACGAGTTGGTCACGTCTCCGGATCGAGCCGTTCCCAAGGAGCTTCTGGAGAAGTGCAAGTGTGTCGCCGTGCTTCCGGGCGTGATCAAGGCCGCCATCGGATACGGGGCGCGTCATGGCAGCGGCGTGATGACCTGCCGCAGGGCGAACGGCTGGTCGTCTCCGGCGTTCGTGAACATCAGCGGCGGTAGCGTCGGGTTCCAGTTGGGTGCGGAATCCACCGACCTCGTGCTGTTCTTCATGACCGACCGTGGCGCCCGCTCGCTCGTGAACGGGAGCCGCATCACCCTGGGCGGCAAGGCCAGCATCGCCGCCGGCCCGTTCGGGCGAAGTGGCGAGGCGGCCACGAACCTGGAGCTCAAGTCCGAGATCTATTCTTACGCCCGCTCCAAGGGATTGTTCGCGGGGCTGTCGCTCGAAGGCGCGCGGCTCGCGCCCAATCCGACCGACATCGTCAACTACTACGGCCGCGGCGTGACCTACAATCAGCTGCTCTTCGGAAGAGCGCCGAAGACGCGGCCCGCTGAGGCCGAAGCGTTCGTCACGACGCTGCCCTGAGCCGATGCCAACGCCCTCCGCTGCGCTGAAGTGGCTGGCGATCGTGGCGATCCTTGGGACGGGGCTCATTCACGTCCTGGAAGCGCGCGACGCCTTCGCCGACGCGACCTACAAGGGCCTGCTGTTCGTTGGCAATGGCGTGGGTGCACTGGCCGCGGCCATCGGCATCGCTCGCGGCCAACGGGTGCTCGGCTGGGACTTGGGCCTGCTCGTCGCAGGTGGCGCGATGTGTGCCTACGTGGCGAGTCGCACGATCGGGCTGCCGGGACTACCGGCAGAGCCCGATGCCTGGCTTGAGCCGATGGGCGTTGCGTCTTTGTCTTGCGAGCTGCTGTTCGTGATCGGTTTTGTACTGGCAAGCAAGAGCCGCCCAGCAACGGGTCATCCACGCTAACGAAGGAGTGCACCATGAAGAACCAGACAGGCTTGTGGATCGACCACCGGCGAGCAGTGGTGGTGAAGGTTTCGGGCGGGGAGTGCCACACCACACACATTGACGCGAACATCGATCGTGACAAGGACCATGCGACGGGGGCCAAGCCCGACGCTTCGCACGAGAAGCACCATGGCGTGGCCGAGGACACGCGCCAGCGGCACTTCGAGGGAGAGCTCGGCAAGTACTACGACGTGGTGATCGAATCGCTCGGGGATGCCGAGGACGTCCTGATCTTCGGGCCCGGTGAAGCGAAGGGTGAGTTGAAGGCGCGACTCGAGCACGCCGGGCACGGTGCCCGCATCGCCGGGGTGGAGACGACCGACAAGATGTCCGACGCGCAGATCGTGGCGAAGGTACGCGAACACCGAGAGAGCTAAACCGTTCCGCTCCCATCCAAGGAGGCATGCGATGAGTAGAATCGTCGTCGGTCAGGAGAACGCCACGCCGGTCGAGTTGTACTTCGAGGACCACGGCACCGGCACACCCGTCGTGCTGATTCATGGCTGGCCGCTGAGCTGCGCTGCCTGGGAGAAGCAGGTCGCGGCGCTGCTGGCCGCGGGTCACCGCGTCATCACGTATGACCGCCGCGGCTTCGGGCAGTCCAGCAAGCCAAGTCTGGGCTACGACTACGACACGTTCGCCGAGGACTTGAACAAGCTCCTGACGAAGCTCGACCTGCGTGACGTCGCGCTCGTGGGCTTCTCGATGGGTGCCGGCGAGGTTGCGCGCTACCTGGGCAAGTTCGGCTCGGAGCGCGTCAGCAAGGCCGTGTTCATTTCGGGGGTGACGCCATTTCTGCTCAAGACCGCGGAAAACCCGGGTGGCGTGGAGGGCTCGGTCTTCGAAGGCATCCAGCGCGAGCTCATCGCGGACCGGCCAGCGTTTCTGACGCAGGGCTTCTTCGGGAATTTCTACAATGTCGACGTCCTGGGCGGGAAGCTCGTCAGCGATCAGGTCGTTCAGTACAGCTGGAACATCGCGGTCGCCGCATCGCCGAAGGGAACTCTCGACTGCGTCAAGGCGTGGCTGACCGACTTCCGCAAGGACATCGCGCGCATCGACGTGCCGACGCTGATCCTGCACGGCGACGCCGACCGCATCCTGCCGATCAGCGCTACCGCTATTCCGTTGTCGAAGCTCATCAAGGGTGCTCGCCTGGTGGTCGTCGAGGGCGGCCCGCACGGCATGACCTGGACTCACGCGACAAAGGTGAACACCGAGCTGGTGAAGTTCCTCAGTGCGCACACCCCCGCCGCCACGGCCTGACAGCTCGCACCTCCGGCAGAACCCGAGCCTTGTTCAGCTCTGGCGCCGGCTTGCCCTGCGCCGGTGGCGAACCGACCCGGCCTGTGGGCGCGATCAACATCCAGCGCCCGGCGGACTACTGGCCATGCCTGTCGGGCGTCATCGGAACACGACCAGCCGCGCGGTCCGCGACTCGCTGCCGCGCTCGAACCGCATGAAGTAGAGACCGGGCGTGACGTTTCGCAGCTGGCAGTCGAGCAGGTGCTCGCCTGCCTGGAATATCTGCTCCTGGCTCGCCCACACTTCTCGGCCCTGCACGTCCAGCAGGCGGAACCGCGCGAGCGCTGGCTCCCTGAGCGCGAACCTCATCGCGGTACCCAGCCGCGCGGGATTCGGACCGAGCGAGAACCACATGAGCGAGGAACCGCCCTGCGCGGGGCCGACCGAGGCGATGGGCGCCCCGATCGAGAACCCGGCGTCGCTCCGGTCGTTCGCGAGGTTGCCGGCGAAATCGCGCGCGGTCACTCGCAGCCACGCGTTCCCCGCCACGGCCGGTCCGGTCACGAGCCACGCGTACTGGCCGGTGTTCCGCAGGCCCGCGGCCAGCATCGTCCACGGGCCGCCGGGGCCCACCCGCGACAGTTCGAAGTCCGCGGACGCCACGCCCGACGGATCGCTGGCCGTGTACTCGAAGCGATAGGTCGAGCCGATGGACAGGTACTCTCCGCCGTTCGCCACCACCACGGCGACGCTTGGGCCGGCGAGATCCTGCGCGCCCACGCGGCCAAAATAGGCCGTCGGGCTCCCCGCGAGCTTGCCGAAGCTGCCGCCCAGGTAGAGCGAGCCATTGTTGCTCGCGAGCGCGAGGGCCTTCTCGTCGGCCGTGGGAGCGCCGGTGGCCAGCGCGGCTGTGAACCGGTCGATGCCGGCCAGGAACGCCTGCGGCTGACCGACGATGAATTGGAACTCCCCGCCGGCGATCAGGTTCGGACCGTCGACCATGAGCGCGCGCACCGGACCGAATGCGGACGGAGCCCAGCCGAACAGCGTTCCCGCGCTGGCCGAGACCGCGGCCAGGCACACGCGATTCTGTCCGCCCGCCTTCGAGTAGTCGCCGCCGATGTAAAGCGAATCGCCGCGATTGGCCAGCGACTGCACCTGGACGCCCTCGACGATCGGATTGAATGCGAGCACGGCCCCATTCGCGCCGTTCACTGCCGCGATGTTGCCGCGAGTCTGTCCGCCCACGTTGTTGAATCCGCCGCCGACGAACACGGTGGTCCCGATCTTGAGCAGGCAGTCGACCGCGCCGGCGACGTCGCAGCTCCAGCCTGCGACGGGTGCGCCGGTGATCGTGTCCACCTGCGCCAGCGACGCGTGCGCGGCGCCCGCGATCGTGCTGTACGAGCCGCCGACCACGAGCTTGTCGTTGTAGAGCGACAGCGCGGCCGCCGAGCCATTGGCGAGCGACGTGACCGGTCCGAGGTCCGCGTGCCACGGCTGCGCGCGACCGGTGTTGGCGTCGATCGCCGCCAGCGACCTGCGCAGCTGTCCGCCGGCGTGTGTGAAGTAGCCGCCGATGTAGATGGCGTGGTCCGTCGGCACGATCGCCGACACACTGGGCACGATGGGGAACGCTTCGTCCACCGTGAGCCCCGGGTCCCAGGCCCGGGGGATCCCAGTGACGCGATCCAACGCCGCGACCGCCACCTGCCGCCGGCCGCCCGCCGAGACGAAGTTCCCCGATGCGAGCAGCCCCGTCGGTGTGAACTTGAGGTACCCGACACTCCCCACGCTGCTCGTGGGAGCGCTCTCGCCCAGCACACGCCAGCCGTTATCGACCTTGGCCGTCGCCACGATCATCCGCAGCACGAGCGGTTTCGCCGCGCCACCGACGGGAAGTGCGAGCAACGGCGAGATCCCGAGGTAGACGAACGCGCCGCGCCCCACCATCGCGCTCACCGTGCCGTCGACGCTGCTGAGGTCCGGCGTCAGCCCGAGGGTCGCCCCGGTGGTCGTGTCCAGCACGGCCGCGCGGTCGCGAAACGAGCCGTTCACGAAGAAGAACCCACCGCCGATCCAAAGCTTGTCATCGACCGTCGCCATCGCGGCGACCGGCGAGTCGACCGAAGGATTCCAACCCAGGTCGAACACGTGCGTGGACAACAGCGCACGCCCGAGGCCACCGTGCGACTGTCCGTCGATCGTCGTGAACGCGCCCGTCGCGTAGAGCCAGCGTCCCAGGATCTGGAGCCGCGTGATCGCCCCGTCGGGCGCCGGGTTCCAATCCGCGATCGCACCCGTGCTCGTGTTGATCGCCGCGATGCCCGTGCCCGGAAGGGAAGTGCTGGTGATCGTGAAGCTCACGTTCCCGGCCGCGTATAGCGTCGTGCCGTTCACCGCCAAGGAATGGACGAGGC
>JAYVCN010000212.1:0-3251 GCA_043749875.1 Candidatus Eiseniibacteriota bacterium
GTCGCGCGCAGGCCGGAGCCCTGGAATGGCGTAGGCCGTTAAGCGCGCGTCAGGGAGGGCCAGCCATGGAGGGCTGGCCCGACCGTTCGCCTGATTCGCACTCCGCCTGGCCCGCCGCGACGTAATCGCCCCAGCGGGCTGCAGAGGCCAAAGCAACGAGCCCCGGACTCTTGTCGTCCGGGGCCCGTGCGATCACCCCGCGACTGGACGGTCGGTGGGCGAAAGATGTTGCGGAGTCGTTACCGCCTCGGCAGCTCGAACTTGAACGACGGGTTCAGTTGGCGGATCTCGCCGACGATGCGCTCGAGGTTCTCCTCGCTCGTCGTGTCCGGCCGGTCGCGCCACGCCGTGTAACGTTCCAACACCTCGTCCTGCTTCACGCGGAGCAGTTCCTGTTGTGCGTGCTCGTCCACGGAACGCTCGAGGTGGTAGACCTCGCCGGCCGAGAAGCGGCTCAACAGGTCAAGATATTCGCCGCGCATGTGCGACAGGATGCGCAGGTACTTCTCGAACCCGTGCGACAGCTTCTCGAGCACGTCCGACACGCCTGCGTTCTTCCTGTGCATCTGCTGCGAGTAGGTGTAGGCAAAGTGGTAGTAGGTCTTGCCGCGGCCGATGTAGGCCTCTTCGGACGGCTGCACGCGCGCTCGCGACGAGGCGGCCCCCATGACCGGGTTGTCGAAGATGCCGATCGAGACCAGCAGGAAGTCGGCATTGGTCTTATAGATCTGGTACTTGAGCCGTGCGTCCGTCGACGACGACAGGCGGCGGAACACGTCGGTGTCGTACTTGGACAGGAACTTGCGCGATTGCTCCACGTACTCGGGATTGATGAACGAGTGGAGCAGGTGGGCGAGGTAGACGTTCACGTCCTCGTCGTAGCAGTCCTGGTTCGACACGAGCCCCGTCTCCATGCGGCTGTACAGGAGACAGTTGATCATGAAGAAGTAGGTCGGCTGCAGGTCCCGGCTGCTGTCCTTGAGGTCCACGTAATGACGGGGGTTCATGTCTGGCCTCGGCTGTCTGGTGCTTTGCGTCCCCGGTACCTCGATAGGTGCGCCGGGCCTGCACAGAGATACCGAGCATTGGTTGTGCCACGCTTTCGTGAACCGGCAGGAAGCCGGAAGTGCGGCCCGTGACGACGATTCCTCCGGTCGGTCGAGTGGGAACGAACACGCTTAACCACTGCCACATAGGGCACTCTGCACCAATCGGTGGGGGAGCTGACCCGATCGCGCCTGTCCGGACCGCGCCGGGTCTGGCGGCCATGGCGCTCCTGCTGACCCAGCCCGTACGCATGCGAACCGCAATTAATCTTATGGAACGCGCAAGCTCTTTGCCTGTGTCGGCACACGCACACGCAAGCCGTGCAGGAAGATGCGGCGTTCGCGGGCACCGCGCCCCGAGCGCGCACCTCGCATGGCCCGAGTAGGCCGCGCAGCGGCCGCGACCACCCCGACGCCCTCAACTCATAGTGACTACAAAGGAAGTGTTTCAGGGCACGGGGCTTGCGTGATGCAATGGTGAAGTCCCCCCCCCACGGGTCAACCCCCGCCCGCTCGGCCCGCAGGCCGTCCGGCCCGCGATCCGTCACAGCCCTCCTCCCATTCCGCCCCCGAGCCCATCCGCCCCATGACTCGCGCCCCGCAGCCCACCCCGCAACCGCGTGCCCGCATCGGCCCGGGCCTCAAGCTCCGGCTGTGGCTCGCGTGTCTCTCGGGTGGACTCATCGCTGCGGCCGGGACGTTGTGGATGCTGTACACCCCGAGCCTGACCCCGGCCGACCCGGCCGTGTACGGCTGGCTCGCCGGCGTCGCATGCGCGTCGCTCTTGATGGGCCTGGTGCTAGCGCTGTGGATCGACCACCACGTCGTCGGCCACCTGCACGGCCTGCTGATCGGCCTGCGCTCCGGCCGCGTCGCCGAGCTGCGCGGACTGCCCGCGGGCGCCGGCTGGGGCGAGTTGTCTGAACTGGGGGACGCCGTCCAGGACGTGCTCGAGCGTCGCCAGCGCGAGGCCCGGGCCCTGCAAGATCTCGAACGCACGCGCGAACACCTGGGCCAGCTCTACGCCAGCATCGAGCGCTGGCAACTCACCGAGAACTGGGACCGCCCGTCGCTGCCGGATGGCGACGTGGCCACGATCACCGACCTGCTCGGCCACGCTGTGCAACGGCGCGCGGCCGTCGACGACCAGAACCGCGAGGCCGCGCGACAGGTGGCAAGCGACTTGGCGGCCGTGATCGGCGACGCGCATGAAGCGGCCGCGCAGGCCGAGCGCGGGTTCGTCGAAGCCACGTCGCTGCAGACCTCCGTGCGGGAATTGCAGCGCCTGACCACGGAGCTGTCCGCAGCGTTGTCGCTGCCGGCACCACCCGTGGCAGCCGAAGCCGACCCCATGGCCGAGCGTGCGCGCGCAGCGTTGGAGGACCTGGTGACCGCGTCGTCGGCGAGCGTGGAGTCGCTGGGCCGCGGGTTGGTGCGCGTGCAGGACGTCTCGGATCAGGTGCAGCGGCTCGCCAATCGCGCCACGCTCATCGCCATCCAGGCGCTGTCCGGCACGGGCGAGCCCGCATCGTTTGCGGACGAGCTGAAGCAGTTGGCGCACGACGTGCGCGAGGCGACCGACAAGACGCAGCGCTTCGCGGAGGACATCGACGCCGCGGTCGCCGAGGCCGACGCGCGCATGCGCACCGCGCGCGAGCAGGCCATGGCCCGCATGGACGCGCCGGCGCTACCCACCGCTGCGCCCCCGCCGCGCAATGCCGACACCGCACGGCTGGTCGAGCGCGTGCTCGAGATGGTGCAGGACGCCACGCGCAAGGGCGAGCGTGTGTCCAACGCGAGCGAGCGCGCCTCGAGCGTGGCCGAGCGCCTGGCGCGCCGGCTGGACGGCAACGCCAGCGACGCCGAAGCACTCGTCGTGCGCCTGGCGCCAGTGGGCGAGGCCGAAGTGCTCGCAGCGCCCGCGCCGAGGGCCGCACCCGCGACACCCGGGTTGAAGCTCGTCGACCCGGGCGCCCTACCCGCCGCCGAGCATGGCAGCGATGAGCCCAGCGTGGGCGTGCTCACGCAGTGGACCGAGCGCCTGCGCCCCGGGGCAGGCGACCCGTTCCCCGGCAAGGTCAACGCCGCCGAACACGGCAGCGAAGCGCCCGACGACGATGAGCGCAGCGGCAAGCATGGAGAACAACAGCCGTGATCGCCCCCAGCGGCCACGACCATGCGCACGGGCGCGAGATCGCACGCGGG
>JAYVCN010000213.1:0-5989 GCA_043749875.1 Candidatus Eiseniibacteriota bacterium
CCGTGCGGCACATGGAGAACGCGGTGCGGCCGGCGTCCGCCGACTTGAGCACTGCGCCGACCCAGGCGGCCGCGCTCGACTGGCAGGCCGACAGCGTCATCGCCGACGTCTCCTCGGGTGGGCGGCAGCGTCTGAAGAGCAAGGCCGGCTCGATGCCCTACGTGAACCCGTCCATCCTCATGCTCGAGCTGGTGGTGAAGCGCTCACTCGCCACCACGCCGCCGCTCGACAGCGTGCCACTGTTCGCGGTGTCCGGGGGCCGCACGCTGATGGCGAGCGTCCAGCACGTGAGTGCGGACTCGGTCATCGTCAGCCTGGGCGTGGCGGAGTTCCGGATGCGCGTCGGTCCCGGCGGCGAGCTCCTGTCCGGCAACGTCCCGGCGCAGAGCGTGGCGTTCCGGCGCGTCGAGACCCTGCCCGACCAACTCTTGTCCGTGGCACCTCAAGACTACTCGCCGCCCACGGGCGCCCCTTACACAGCAGAGACCGTGCGCGTGCCCACGCGCGGCGGCTTCGACCTCGTGGGCACGCTCGCCTGGCCCAAGCGGCCGGGCCGCATGCCGTGCGTGGTCACCATCACCGGCTCGGGCGCGGAGGAGCGCGACGAAGCATTGCCCATGGTGCGCGGCTACCGGCCGTTCCGCCAGATCGCGGACACGCTTGCGCGCCGCGGCATCGCCGTGCTGCGGCTGGACGACCGCGGCACCGGGGCATCAGGCGGGCGGTTCGCGGGCAGCACGAGCGAGGACTTCGCCAACGACATTGAAGACGCGCTGCTGTGGTTGCGCCATGTGAAGGACATCGACAGCACGCGCCTCGCGCTGCTCGGGCACAGCGAGGGCGGCCTCATCGCCCCGCTCGTGGCCGCACGCGGCGTGAAGCTCTCGGGCATGGTCCTGCTCGCGGGCACCGCTTGGACCGGGCGCCGCGTCATGGAATTCCAGAATGCCTGGGCGTTGAGGAAGCAATTCTCCGGCGCGGCATTGGATTCGGTGATGCGCGTGTCGATGCACGCGGTGGACTCGCTCGCGGCGGCCGACGCGTGGCTCGGATTCTTCGCCCGTCACGATCCGCTTGCGGTGGCGCGCAAGCTCAAGCAACCACCCGTCCTCGTGCTGCAGGGCGCCACCGACCGCCAGGTCACCGCCGGGCAGGCGACCGAGCTCGCGAATGCGTTCAAGGCGGCGGGCAATCGCGACGTGACACTGCGCGTGCTGCCCACGACCGACCACCTGTTCCTGCCGGACACGAGCGGCGATCCCGCGGGTTACGGCGCGCTTAAGGTGTCCGCCATCCCGCGCACGACGCTGGGGATCATCGCGGACTGGCTGGCGGCGCGGCTCCGGCCGTGACCGGCGCACCAGCAATCACGCGCGCGAGCGCCTGCGCGCCGGTCACGCCCAGCGCGCCGTCGGGGCGATAGGCGCACCAGCGCCCCGACGTGTCGGCCGCATCGAACGCGCGCACGAAGCGCACGGAGTCAACGCCCCGCAACATGACGCGCACGGCGAGGCCGTCCAGCAGCGCCGCGCGCATGTTCGCCTCGCCGTAGCTCTCGTACGCGGGGTCTCCGCCGCGGTCGCGCTGCATCGCCTGCGACTGCGGCGACCAGAAGACAAGCCGCGCGTGCGGCGGTAGCGCAGCCGCGCGCAGGTCGCGCAGTGCGTTCGCGGCCACGAGCGCGCGGTCCACCGTGCGATCGGCGCGGATCGTGAGCGTGAACGGTGTGCGCTCGAGCGCGTCGGTGAGCCCGACGCCGTTCACGACAAGCAGCGAGCCCACGGCCAGCGCGAGCCATATCCCCGCGCGCCCTCGCGGCAGCACCGCGTCGGCCATGGCGCCCACGAGCCAGGCCGCGTGCGGCAATGCCGCGACCAGGTAGTAGTGATACGTGTGGTGTGCCGCCGGCAGCACCGGCGCCACCATCGCGAGCCAGCCCACGGCAGCCACCACGCCGCCCCGCCGGCGGAGCGCGGGAAGCGCGCAACCCAGCGCGAGCAGCACGAGCCAGGCCGCGCCCCAGCCGAATTCCCACGGTGCCACCGCATCGGAGACATTCCGGATCGTGAGTCCCCACGCGTTGAGCGTCCAGCCGGCGTAAGTGAGGAGATCGGGGAAGAGGGCAGCGGGCGAGAGCGCGTAGGCCTCGCCGCCGAGCTGCGCCGTGGGCCGCGCGAGCACCGGCCATGCCAGCATGAGCGCAGCCATGACGAGCCACGCCGCGTCGCGGTGGAACGCGCGCGGGGTGCGCGTCGCGGGTGCGAACCGCGACACGGCGGCTGCCACGACCGGCACGAGCAGCACCGACTCCTTGAACAGCAACGCTGCGAAGAAAAGCGGCGGCGCGGCCCAACGCGCGCGCTCACCGCGGCGCCAGGCGGCGAGTGCGGCCAACGCCAGCAGCGCTGCGGCCGTATCGCCGTGCGCAGAGATCCACCACACGGCCGTGAACGCCGCTGGGTGCGCGCCGAGGAACGCGCCACCCACGATCCCGGCGACGAGTCCCAGCCGGCGCGTGAGGAGCCACGTGGTGAGCGCCGCGAGCAGCGCCCAGAGTGCAAGCGAAGCGGCGTGCGCGGCCCGCGCATCCGGCCCGGCCGTCGCGAGCAACGTGTCCCATGCAAATTGGTGCGAAGCCAGGCGCCAGAGGCCTTGGAGCCTTGGCGCGAGTCCCATGGCACGGGCGAGGCCGAGGAAATCATCCTGCGAGAAGGAGTAGTCGAGCGCGTGTCGGTGTTGGAAGATCGCAGCGCACGCCACGCAGGTCGCGACGACTGCGGCAACCGGACGCGCGCCGCCTTGCCGGTCGACGCCGTGCGCATGCGCAGCTGGTACGCCGCGCGCGCCCTCGCGCCGCGCGACGGCTCGCAAACGCGGCGCGCTCAGGCGGTGGGCTCTGATAAAGGGACACCTATCTCTTGAAAGCATTCTCGCAGGCCGACTTGCCAGCTGGCCGCGATCTCACCGCTTAGGTCCCTCTCGAGGGCGAGCAAGGCAGCCACCTCTGGTTTCAAACGCTCGGTCTGGGCCCAGACGCGCTCGCTTGGTATCGACTCGAGGAGTTGAAGGAGAGCAGCCACATTCTTGGCAGATCGCTCTGTGGCGGATGCCGGCCCCGATTCAACGTGCCAGAAAACTCCCCCCAGCAATCGGTCCAACCAGTCCATTGAGCTGTTCCGCTCCCGAAGCGGCGAACCCGTGCTCACCCGGTGCTTCGCATGGGTCACAAAAGCTGGGTCCGAGTGAAAGAGTACGACTGCAAGTTGCGGGGAAACCCAACTTCCCCCGTCCATGGATTCCCAGAGGCTTGCGACAAAACACGCCGGCTCAGGACTGACCAGTGCGGCGACCGTCCCGAACAGTTGCGTCCGCCAATTGGGGTCGGAGATGAGCTCTCGGATGTTCTTGTCTCCATCGAGCGGCACGGTTCGCACGAGGTCCGTGATCACTCGGAGGGGAGCGCTCGCGTCACGATCCATATGCCCCAGCGCCATGTATCCCGGATTGAGCGCGAAGAGCCGTGCAAATGGACCAAACGAATCGATGTCAGGCATGGGAGCGTGTGTGAGTCACATCACTCACGCCCGCGCCGCCCACTCGCGCACGCGGCGCGTGACGGCCTCGCCGGTCAGTCCGAAGTGCTCGGCCAGCGCCTCGGCGGGCGCCGACTCGCCGAAGCGGTCGATGCCGAGTGCCAGCCCGCGCTCGCCGACGATCGCGCGCCAGCCGGCGGTCACACCGGCTTCGACCGACACGATGCGACTGCCCGCGGGCAGCATCTGCCGGCGAAACACTTCGTCCTGCTGCAGGTAGAGCTGCGGCGCCATCATGCTCACCACGCGCGTCGGCATCCCGGCGGTGGCGAGTCGTTCGGCGGCGTCGATGACGATGCCGACCTCGGAGCCCGTGGCGATGAGCGTGATAGCGTCGCGCGCATCGCTGTCGCGGAGCAGGTAGGCGCCGCGCCGCAGGTCGCCGAACGAGAAGCCGGCGGGGCGGGTGAGCGCGGGCAGGTTCTGGCGCGAGAGCGCAAGCAGCGTGGGCCCGTCGTGGCGCTCGAGCGCCAGGCCCCAGGCCGCCGCGGTCTCCAAGCCGTCCGCGGGGCGGAGCACGAGCAGGTTCGGGATCAGGCGCAACGACGCCAGGTGCTCGACCGCCTGGTGCGTCGGTCCGTCCTCGCCGAGGAAGATGCTGTCGTGCGTGTAGACGAAGATGCTGCGCAGTTTCATGAGCGCCGCGAGCCGGATGCCGGGCCGCGCGTAATCCGTGAACGTCAGGAACGACGCGCTGTAGGGGATGAACCCCGCGAGCGCCAGTCCGCTGCTGATCGCGGTCATGCCGTGCTCGCGCACGCCGAAGCAGATGTTCCGCCCGGAGAAGTCGGCGGGCGTGACGTTGCTCGAGCCGAGGATGTCCGTCTTGTTGCTGGCCACGAGGTCGGCACTGCCGCCGATGAGGTTCGGCACCAGCGCCGCGGCCTTCTGCATGACCACATTGCCATGCGCGCGCGTCGCCGCGGTGGTGGTGGGCGCGGTCTCGCACAGCCGGTCCATCAAGCCATTCGGCACGCGCGCCTCGACGAACTGGTCCCATGCCGCGGAGCGCGCGGGGTCGGCGCTCCGCCAGCGCGCGAGTGATGCGGACCATTGGGCGTGATCACGTGCCAACTCGGCCCCACGTGTCGCGAAGCGCGCGCGCACCTCGGGCGGCACCAGGAACGCCGGCGACTCCGGCCAGCCGAGCGCGCGCTTGGCGGCGGCGGTCTCCTCGGCGCCGAGCGGCTCGCCGTGCGCGTGCTTGGTGTCCTGCTTCTTCGGCGCGCCGTAGCCGATGTGGCTGTGGCACACCACCAGGCTCGGGTGCGCCTTGTCGTCCAGCGCGCTCTCGAGCGCGAGCGCGAGCGAGGCGGGATCATAGGGATTCGCCTGCAGCACCTGCCAGCCGTAGGCCTCGAATCGCTTCACCGTGTCATCGGTGAACGTGATGCTGGTGTTGCCGTCGATGGTGATGTGATTGTCGTCGTACATCACCACCAGGTTCCCGAGCCCGAGGTGGCCCGCGAACGACGCCGCCTCGTGCGAGATGCCCTCCATCATGCAGCCGTCGCCGGCGATGGCGAACACGCGGTAGGCCGCGGGAGAGAAGCCATCGCCCGCGAAGCGCGCGTCGGCGAGTCGCGAGGCCAGCGCCATGCCGACGGCGTTGCCGATGCCCTGCCCGAGCGGTCCGGTGGTGGTCTCGACGCCGGGGGTGAGGCCGTATTCCGGATGCCCCGGCGTGCGGCTGCCGAGTTGCCGGAAGCGCTGCAGCTCTTCCATGGGCAGGTCGTAGCCCGAGAGATGCAGCAGCGCGTAGAGCAGCATCGAGCCGTGCCCGGCCGAGAGCACGAAACGATCACGCCCGGGCCATCTGGGATCGCCCGGATCGTGGCGCATGAATCGCGTCCACACCATGTAACCCGCGTCGGCCATGCCCATGGGCAGGCCAGGGTGGCCGGAACGGGCCTTCTCGACGGCATCCACCGCGAGGAATCGCACGGTGTTGATGGCGCGTAGGTCGAGTGCGGGGTCGGCACTGAGCTCGGGCTTCACGGGAGTCCTCCGGAGTCCGGGGCGCTGCGGCAGCCGCGGGCGTATGCGCGCTGATTCGCGTGCGGCCATCCTAGCCGATTCACACTTGCCTCGCCTCGTGCGCGCACCTACCGTTGCGAGCGCGCGCGGTCCGCGCCCGTGGAGCCCTCGTGACCCCTGCAGACGCCACGCCCCCCGAACTCACGCTGCCCGAGCTCATCCGCTACGGCCGCCACCTGACGCTGCCCGAGGTGGGCGAGGCGGGGCAGCGCCGGCTCAAGGCAGGGCGCGTGCTGGTGGTGGGCGCCGGTGGGCTGGGCTCGCCGCTCGCGCTCTACCTGGCCGCCGCGGGCGTGGGCACGCTCGGCATCGTCGACTTCGACGTGGTGGACTACACCAACCTGCAACGCCAGATCATC
>JAYVCN010000214.1:0-3299 GCA_043749875.1 Candidatus Eiseniibacteriota bacterium
CGGCGGTGCGCTCGACCGCATGCGCCAGCACGCGGATGCGCGCCGCGTCGGCGCCCAGTTCGGTCGCCTTGTCGCGCACGAACGCCGATGGCGCGATCCAGCGCCGTATCGGGCGGTACGCGCCGCGCCGGTCGTGCGCGTACGCCTCGACCGCGCCCACCGCGCTCTTCAGCCGCGAGTGCTGCACGCAGCCGGTGGTCACGGCGTGCCAGTGGTGACCGCCGCGGCAGCGCTCGCACACCTCGCCGCGCGCGAACAGCACACGGTTCGTGCACCAGGGCTTGAAGTCGTGCAGTGTCATGACGCTGGGGATGCCGGCGCGGTCGAGCTCGGCGATCACCGATGGCGTGAGATAGCGACTCGGCGCGTGCACGTGCGCGACGTCGGGGCGCCATTCAGCAAGCAGTCCGGCCAGCGCGCGCGCCGCCGGCGCCGACCACAGCGCGCGCGACAGCTGCGGCAGCTGGCGCCACGCCGGTGTGCCCTCGTCGAAATCGCGAGCTGGCGCGAAGTGCCGCGCGAACGGGCTCGCTTGATTGCGCGCGTCGGTCGTGGCGAAGTGCGCCACCGCGTGGCCCGCGGCTTCGAGCCAGCGCGTCTCGTCGAACACGGTGCGCTCCACGCCGCCTTTGAGCCAATGGAACGCGTTCAGCATCAGCACGCGCATGGCGCCTCCGCGTGTCAGCCGCCCGAGCCGGGATCGAGCGCGAACTCCACCAGCGCGGTCCCGAGCCCCGGCGACGATTCCCGTTCGAGCACGCGCCCCGGCAGATCCCCGAGCAGGAAGCCGCGCAACACCTCGAGATGCCGGAGCGCCGCCTCGGGCTGCGACTTCTCGAGCAACTCCGGTTCGAGTTCGGCCAGCTCGCTCCAGCGTCCGCGGCGCACCGCGTCGAGGACACGCTCGTCAAGCTCGCGTGACTCCTCGAGGTCGCGACGCAGGTTGAACGCGTGCAGGTTGAACGCAATCGCGCCGCCGACCACGAACACGATGCGCTCCGGCCGCCGGTGCAGTGTGTGCCGGATCGATTCGCCCCACGCGCGATGCTCCTCGCGCGTACCGTCGGACAGCGAGATCGGCACCACCGGCAGCCGCCGCTCGCGCGCCAGGAAATGCAGCGGCACCGAGACACCGGTGTCCATCCCACGGCGCGCGCACTTGGCGCGCACGCCCGCCCGGGTCGCCGCGTTCACCAGTTCGCGCGCCAGCTCGGGGTGGCCCGCGCAGTCGTAGCGCGGCTCCACGCCGAAGCCCGGGAGATCGATGACACTCTTGTGCGAGCGCGCGTCGTCTGCATGGAACGGGCCGTTGGCGAGCCAGCGCGCGCTCAGCGCCACGATGGCCTCGGGCGCCTCGAGGGCGAGCCGCTCGCCGGCCGCCGTGACGGCCTCGATCATCTCGGTGAAGTCGCCCCGCTGCTCGTCGATGAGCATGGTGGGTACGCTGGGCAGGAGCAGGGCATGGGAAGTGAGCATGGGCTGACGAAGGTGGCGCAGGGGTGGCGGAGCGTCAAACGCGGCAGGCCCCGCGCTGACGTATGCTGCGCCAGGGGAGGCACGTGTCATGACCGATTGGGATGCGCGCTATGCGGAGCCGGGGTGGGCGTTCGGGACGGAGCCGAACGACTTCCTGCGCGAGCAGGTGCATCTGCTGCCGAGCGGGCGTGTGCTGTGCCTGGCCGAGGGCGAGGGCCGCAACGCGGTGTGGCTCGCGGGACAGGGCTACGCGGTGACCGCGCTGGACCAGTCAAGCGCGGGACTCGACAAGGCGCAGCGCCTCGCGCGCGAGCGCGGCGTACGAATCAGCACGGAGTGCGCCGACCTGGCGTCCTACGCCATCGAGCCGGGAGCGTGGCAGGGCATCGTGAGCATCTTCGCGCACGTGCCGCCCGAGGTGCGCCAGCGCGTGCACGCCGCGGTGCTCACGGGCCTGACGCCCGGTGGCGTGCTGCTGCTCGAGGCGTACCGCCCGCAGCAGGTCGGGCGCGGCACGGGCGGGCCGCAGGATGACGCACGCATGCTCGACCTGGACCGCCTGCGGACCGAACTCGGCGCGCTCGAGTGGGTGCTGGCGCGCGAGGTGGAACGCGACGTGGTCGAGGGTCGCTGCCACACCGGCGCCGCGAGCGTCGTGCAATTGGTCGCGCGGCGCCCGATCAACCACATTCGTCACCCGTCCACTATGACGGACTAGTTTCCGCGACTTGCCCAGCGGCGCCGGATGGCCATGTGGCGGTCTCATGCCGGACTACTCGCCACAGGCAGTGCCCGTCGCATGCCGCGCGGGCCCAAGCCCTGGCACGCGACGAACACGCGACGCTCGAGCGGAGCGCCGACCATGCCGACGCATCGTTCGGCCGCGCGGCGGGCCGTCTCGGCGTTGCAGCCGAGCGCACGGAGCCACGGAATGACCTCCTTCTGGCTCGCGGTTTCTGCTGCGGCTCGGGCCTTGGCTTCGGTTTTCGCCTTTGCTTCCGCGTTCGCTTGCGCCCTCGCTTCCGCACTCGTCTTCGCTGCAGCCTCCGCCCTCGCCTGCGCCGCCCACTCCCGCGCCTGCTCGCGCTTGCCGGCCACGAACTCGGGGCTGAACGTGCACTCGGCCTCGAACTGATTGTGCACCCGGCACAGGAGGCGAATGTTGTCCGTGGTCGACTCCCCTCCACGCGCGACCGGCTCGATGTGATCCAGTTCCAAGCGCGTGCGCGATTCGCAGCGCTTGCCCTGCTCGCTCACGAAGGTGCACCGATCGCCGTCGCGCTCGCAGACGGCGCGCTTGACCGCCGCGGGGATGTGCCGGCCCTTCGCCGCGCCCTGCTGTGGCCGCGGCCGGTCGCACTTCGCGAACTTCCGCTTCTCGAGTTGGCGAACCAGCGCGTCCAGCGCTCGCACGAACACCTTCGCGATTTCGCCCGAGGGCAACGCGTGACCGAGCAGCGCCTGGGCGCAGCGAAGCTTGTCGTGCGTGGCCTGGTCGATTGTGAACTGCACCGCGAAGCGGCCCGCCGAGAGCGGCGCCAGCCTGGCGCGCGGCGCAAGTGGTTCCAGCGGCACCGCGACATTCGATGCGTTGGATGGGACAACTGGCTCTGGAGCCAGTTCAAGCGCAGGCGCATCCGTGGGCGATGCGACACTTTCACCCGTGATCCCGAGTGGCGCGAGGGGCTGCACGACCGCTGGCACGTCCGGCTTCGGGAACCGCACGGCGAGCAGCAGCTCGATCTCGGCCTTGCTCTTGTGCGCGGCCGCCGCCAGGAGCTCGTCCGCGGTGTCCGCGGTCAGGCGCGGCGCCAGCAGCAGCA
>JAYVCN010000215.1:0-3974 GCA_043749875.1 Candidatus Eiseniibacteriota bacterium
TGGTCCTGGCCGCCGGCCACGGTGATACCGTGCGTGTCACGCAGGCGCTTGACCACCGCGCTCGCGTCCACGCCGGCCGGCGGCTCGAGCGCGGTGACCGAGTCGGCCGGGCTCCTCGAGAATAGCGTCCAGCCGATGGCCTGCGCGCCGGCGCGCACCGCGGCGCCGAGCCGGCGGTGGCGCGCGTGCACGTTCGCGAGGCCTTCCTCCCGCATCATCGTGAGTGCTTCGCCCACGGCGAACACCAGGCTGACCGCCGGCGTGAACGCGCTCTCGCCCAGCGGCAGGCTCTTCCTGGCCTTGCGCAGGTCCCAGTAGAAGCGCGGGCCGCGCTCGCCCTCGATGGCGTCGAGCGCCCATGGCGCCAGGCTCACGGTGGCGATGCCGGGTGGCGACATGAGTCCCTTCTGCGAACCCGTCACCACCACATCCACGCCCCACTCGTCCTGCGACAACGGATGGACGCCGAGGCTGGTGATGGCGTCCAGCACCAGCAGCCGCTGGCGTGCGCGCGTCGCGCGGGCGAGGGCCTGTGCGTCGTGCAGCGTGGCCGTGCTGGTCTCGGAGTGCGTGCCGAACACCGCGCTGATGTTGGTGTCGGCGTCGAGCCGCTTCTCGACCTCGGCCGCGGGAATGGCATGGCCCCACGGCACCTCGATCGTCTCGTAGGGGATCGCGTACGCCTTGCAGATGTTGGCCCAGCGCTCACCGAACTTGCCGCTCATCAGACACAGGGCCTTCTTGCCGGGGGCCATCAGGTTCACCACCGCCGCTTCCATGGCGCCGCTGCCGGAGGCGGCCAGCATGAGCACCTCGCCCTGCGTCTGGTGCAGCCAGCGCAGGTCGTCGGAGACACGCTTGTACACGTCACGAAACGCCTCGGTGCGGTGATGCGGCGGCACCTGCGAGAGCGCGCGCAGGATGCGCACGGGGATCTCGACCGGGCCGGGCGTGAACAAGCGCTGGCGCGTGAATGTCCTGGTGGTCTGGGACGTCTGGGCGGCGGTCACGGGCGGCGGAACGGACATGGCAGGGCGTCTCCCTGGCTAGTGTGCGTATCGGCCCGGCGCCTCATCGGGCGGGATCACGGGAACATCGGTCGCGGGCAGATCGGTCGCGGGCAGATCGAGAACGGGCAGATCGAGAACGGGCAGATCGATCACGGGATCCTGTGGACTCCGGTCGAGCGCGTGCTCCAGCACCTGGTCCATGGTCTCCACGCTCACGAACGCCAGGTCGGCGCGCACCTCTTCCGGCACCTCGCTCAGGTCCTTCTCGTTCGCGCGCGGCAGCAGCACCGTGCGCACGCCGGCGCGGCGCGCGGCCACGAGCTTCTCGGTGAGCCCGCCGATCGGCAGCACCGCTCCGCGCAGGGTGATCTCGCCGGTCATGGCCACACTCGAACGCGTCGGGATGCCAGTGAGCGCGGAGATGAGCGCCGTGGCCATGGTGATGCCGGCCGAAGGGCCGTCCTTGGGCATGGCACCCTCGGGCACATGCACGTGCACGTCGATGTCGCGGTGGAACCAGCGATCGAGGCCGAGCGCGGTGGCCCGCGCACGGGCATAGGACAGCGCGGCCTGACCCGACTCGCGCATCACGTCGCCGAGTTTTCCCGTCAGCTGCAACTCGCCCTTGCCCGGCAGCACACTGACCTCGATGGTGAGCAGCTCACCGCCGGTCTCGGTCCACGCCAGTCCGTTCGCCACCCCGATGCGCGAGCGGTGCTCGAGCGCCAGGTCGGTGTAGCGCTGCGGCCCGAGCGAGGCGGCCAGCTCGGACGTGCCGATGACGGCGGTGCCCACGAGCGTTCCTTCCGCTTTGCGCTTCGCCACCTTGCGGCACAGGCCCGCCAGCTCGCGCTCGAGGTTTCGCACGCCGGCCTCACGCGTCCAGCCGTGCACCAGGTCGCGCAGCGCCTCGTCGGTGACCTCGATGTCTTCCGGTTTGAGACCTGCGGCGGCACGTTGTTTGGGCAGCAGGAAGCGCTTGGCGATCTGGACCTTCTCCGTCTCGAGGTAGCCGGGCAGCCGGATGACCTCCATGCGGTCCGCGAGCGCCGGCGGGATCGAGCCGAGCGAGTTCGCGGTGCAGATGAACATGACCTGCGACAGGTCGAAGTCCACCTCGAGGTAGTGGTCGTTGAACGTGTGGTTCTGCTCGGGGTCGAGCACCTCGAGCAGCGCGCTCGATGGGTCGCCGCGCCAGTCGGCGCCGAGCTTGTCGATCTCGTCGAGCAGGAACACCGGGTTTCGCGTGCCCGCACGGCGCAGGCTCTGGATGACGCGCCCCGGCATGGAGCCGATGTACGTGCGGCGGTGGCCGCGGATCTCCGCTTCGTCACGCACGCCGCCGAGCGCGACGCGGATGAAGCGCCGGCCGAGCGCGCGCGCGATGGACTTGCCGAGCGAGGTCTTGCCCACGCCGGGCGGCCCCACGAAGCACAGGATCGGCGCCTTGTTCTTGCCCGTGAGCTTCAGCACCGACAGGTACTCGACCAGGCGCTCCTTCACCTTCTTCAGGCCGAAGTGGTCCTCGTCCAGCACCTGCTGCACGTTGGCGATGTCGAGGTTGTCGCGCGTCACCGTGCGCCACGGCAGTGCCGCCAGCCAGTCGATGTAGCTGCGCACCACGGTCGCCTCGGGCGACATGAAGCTCATGCGTGTCAGCCGTTCGAGTTCCTTCATGGCCTTGGCGCGCACCTCGCGCGGCATTTTGGCTTTGCGGATGGACTCCTGAAGTTCGTCCAGCTCGTTGGAGAATTCGTTCTGGTGGCCGAGCTCTTTGCGGATCGCCTTCAACTGCTCGTTGAGATAGAACTCCTTCTGGTTCTTGTGCACCTGCGTGCGGACCTGGCCTTCGATCTTGCGTTCGAGACGCACGATCTCGAGTTCGGACGCCAGCGTCTCGGCCAGGAGGCGCAGCCGGACGGCCGCGTCGGGCGCCTCGAGCAGGCGCTGCTTCACCGGCACCTTCACCAGCAGGTTCGCGGCGATGGTGTGTGATAGCTGCACTGGATCGGTGATCGCCGTCGTCGTGGGCACGACCTCGTCCGGGATGCGCCGGTTCAAGTGCACGTAGTCCTGGAACAGCTGTAGCGCGTGGCGCGTGAGCGCCTCGTGCTCCGGGCCGGGCAGGTCGGGGTCCGGCGCCACCGCCACGTGCACGGTGTAGTAGTCGTTGGACCACTGGAAGCGCTTCACCTCGGCGCGGATCAGCCCTTCCACCAGCACCCGCAGCGTGCCGTCCGGAAGCCGGAACAGTTGCAGCACCCGCACGATGGTGCCGGTGCGGAACAACTCGTCGTGCTGCGGGTCGGCGACCTCGCTCCGCTTCTGCGCGGTCACGAACAGCATGCGATCGCGCGCCATGGCCTTCTCGATGGCGTTGACCGACGGCAGCCGTCCGACGAGGAGGGGAATTGTCATGTACGGGAACACCACCACGTCGCGCAGCGGCAGCAACGGCAGCCGATCGGCGACACGCAAGGTCTCGTCGCCGCGGCGGAACTCGAGCCGCGCGGGCGGCGCCTCGGCGGACGCGGACGCTGCGGCGGCCCGGCGCTTGCGCCCGGGGGCCAGGGCGGCCGCGGCGGCCGCGGCTGGCTTGCGCCCGGAGGCCAGGGCTCCCGGCGCAGACTTGCGCGTAGGCGCGGCGGCCGCGGGCACGGGAGCGGCGGCGCGCTTGCTGCGGGCGCGCTTCGGGGCGACCGGACGGCGGGGCTTCGGGGACACGAACGACACTCCTTAGCGGGGGACCTGGAACCGGGCACGCGAAACGGGCGGCGCGGAGGCGCCGCCCGTTCGGTCATGCCATCTGGCGTGAGCCGTGCCGGATCAGGCTTCCTTGCGCCGCTTCTCGCGCTCGCCGCGGAACGTCAGCAGCGGCGGCGCGCCACTCAGGATGCTCTCCTTCGAGATCGTGCAGCCGATGACGTCCGACCGCGACGGGATCTCGTACATCACCTCCAGCAT
>JAYVCN010000216.1:0-3784 GCA_043749875.1 Candidatus Eiseniibacteriota bacterium
CCGGGCTGCGCCAGCTCCTCCTGGCACTGCCGCAGTGGCCGCACAATTACGCCGAGCTCAAGCCCTTGCAGCAGGTGATCATGCCCGAGGGCGCCGAGATCGTGGTGCTGCTGCCCGGCTGGCCTCCGACCCGGGAAGCACTCGGGGCGTGGAACCTGGTCGGCGGGAATCTCAGGTTGATCATGGTGGTGAACGGCCCGCCGGCCGATCGCGCGCTGATCGCCGAACTGAACCACGTCCGGCCGCTCGAGCGCGTCATCGCGCAGATGGAACACCCCTCGCGCTCCGGCTTCGAGCGGCTGCAGCGGCCGCTGTCGTTCCGCGTGCTGAGGCCTTAGGCGGCGCGGGACGGCGGAACGCGCGGCTCGCGTATCGCTAAAGATGCGTGTAGCGCCACACGGCGCGCGCGAACATGGTGACACCCGCGATCCACGGCAGCGCTCCGACGGCGAACAGCCACGGGTACTCCGGTGCGCGTAGCGCCCACGCGAAGGTGAGCGTGCCGAGCACCGCCAACAAGCTCGCGCTTACCATCGAGCCGACGGTGCGCTCACGCGCTTCGGGGTCTGAACGGCCTTGCTCGGAGACGCGCTGAGCGTCAGCCGATGATTCGGGTCGCGTGCGTTGAGCCATGCTGGCCTCCCGCGGGCGGGGGATCCCGACGAGTCGAATGGGGAATTCGATACCCGGCAAGGGGGGGGGGGCCGGGCGTGTGCATCATATTATCAGAGGCTACGCTCGCGTCGCCAGCACCCGCAAGCGGTTTTCTCGGCCGGTTTTCTCGGCCAGGCTGACGCACCCTCCAACGCATCGCGACCCAGCCCGCAGTGTCACCCGCAGAGTGCGCTACTACAACGCTTTGTGCCGCTTGGCTCGCGCCCGGTCAAGCGCCGCTCAACTCGTCGCGGCGATGCTGGCCGTGGTCAGGGCCGCAGCTCTCAGCGGCCGATCGTGACTCGCCGCCCAGGAGGTTCCCGTGTCCCGCCTATCTCGACAGTTCTCGTTCTTGGTCCTGTTCACATTCCTGCTGTCACCGCGCGCACTGCGCGCTGCGACGCCGGAATCGGTGACGCTCACCCCAGCGTCCGCGATCACGACGTTCACGTCCTCGCTCATCGGCGGCTTCGGGAACGACGGATCCGTCTGCGTCGAGGACGTGAGCTGCGACACGGTCGGGATCGTGATCTCCGCCGGGGATTACACCGGCCGCAATCTGCGCGTGGCCATCGACTGGCTGGTGCCGGCCAACGACTTCGACGAGTACATGTTCAAGGACGGGCTCGGCGGCCCCGCGGTCGGGGCCTCACATGGCGCGCCGCCCGGCACGCACGAGGAGTTCATCCTGTCGCTGAATGGAGTCGTCGTCGCGACCCGGCGCTACGTGCTGCACGTGGTGGCCTCCGCCACCGCGCCGGAGCAGGTGCACGGCACGCTCGACTTCGTGGCCCCACCGCTCCCGCGCCAGGCGCTCACGGCCCCGCCCGGCGTTCGCTTCAGCCCTAATGTCACGGTGGTGGCGCCCGGCGCCGCACGCGACTGCGAACCCAGCCTGCGCGTCGACGTCGCCGGCAACTGTTACGTGGGCGGCATCCGCGGCGTCCCCGCGGGCGTGGACCTGTGGCGGTTCAACCTCGATCCCTCGAGCCCGGGCTTTGATCCGCAATTGCGAACGCCCCTCTACCTCGGCCAGCCGGATGCGTTCGCGCCCGGAGACTCGGTCGGTGGCAAGGACGGCGGTGGCGACATCGACATCGCCACCTCATTCCCCACCGGCAGCGCGACCCCGGCCGTCACCATCGTGAGTCTCGCCGCCGCCAACATCTCGTCGGCGGTCTCCGCCGATCGGGGCGATCACTTCGCGCTGTCACCCGCCGTGGCGACGGTTCCCGTGGACGACCGGCAATGGATCGAGGCGCACGGGGACTCGCTCGTCTACCAGATGTACCGCGCCCCGATCCCGTCCACAGGCCTGTTCGTGCAGCGCTCCAGCGACCACGGCGTTCACTGGGGCGCCCCCTCGCTCGTGAGCCCGACCGGAACCACTCCCGGTTACATCGACGTCGATCACCGCGACGGCGCCGTGTACGTGTCGCACACCTCGAGCAACGCGGTATTCGTGTCGCGCTCCGCCGACGGCGGCACGACCTGGACCACCAGCACGGTGGACAACAGCACGACGCACGGCAGCCTGTTCGACCCGGTCAAGGTCGGCGCGGATGGCACGGTGTACGTCACCTGGAGCGACGAGCATGATGTGTACCTCGCCAGTTCGAGCAACGCCGGCCAGGACTGGAGCCCACCGGTGAAGGTGAACGGCCCCGAAAGCCGGGTCGCGCTGTTCCCGTGGCTCGAGGCGGGCAGCGCGGGGCGCGTGGTGGTGGTGTGGTTCGGGACCGACCACGCGACCAACGACAATGCCGCCGACTGGCGCGTGTTCTCGGCGATCACCCTGAACGCCACGGTGGCCAACCCGTCGTTCCATCGCGCCGAGGTGAGCGACCACGTCGTACACTCGAGCAACATCTCGCTCGGCGGCCTGGGCGTGGACACGCCGGCGACGCCGCAGCAGAACCGCAACCTGTGCGACTACTTCCAGGTCGCGATTGACCCGCTCGGCGCGTGCGTCGTGGCGTTCACCGACGATCACAACGACTTCGACGGCCACACCTACCTCGCGCGCCAGCTCGCGGGGCCGTCGCTCTACGCCACCGCGAACGGCGGCAGCGGTGAGCTGGAGCCCGTTGCGGCGTTGCCGCCACCCACGCCCGACCCGTCGGCCCCAGAGCTGGTGGACTTCCTGCACGATGCGACCGGCTCGAGCCTGCAGCCGGTGCCGAGCGACAATCCGTTCGACCTGTTGTCCGTGGATTATCGCTGCGCCGTCCAGGGCGTGGCGCCGATGCTCGAGGTACGGTTCAAGGTCAGCGACCTGTCGGTGACGCCGGCGAATGCATTCTGGCGCGCCTACTTCGCCGCCAACGCGCCGGCCGGGAACCCGGAGCGTGGCGAGAAGTTCTACCTCGAGGCGGCGACCGACGGCTCGTCCACCCCGAGCTTCCGGTTCGGACGGGTGGCGCGCGCAACCAATGGCTCGCTGACGCTCACGCCGCTCGCAGCAGCCACCAGTGGGCAGATCCTCAACGCAGCGGACGAGATCGCCGTGCGACTCGCGCTCGGGACGCTGAACCCCTACATCACCGGCAGTGTGGTTGGCCCGGGTAGCCGCTTGGTCGGGCTCAAGGCCAACACCGGCACCTCGAACGCGAGCGCTGCCCGCGACATCGTGCGCGGCGGCGGGTCGTTCGACGTGTGCGCCGATCTGCTCGCGGTGGGCCCGGTCTCGGCGGCCTCGCTGGAACTGGGCGTGCCGCGGCCCAATCCCTCCGGGGGACGCGTCGCGCTCGACGTCACACTCGCGCGCAGCGATTGGGTGGAGCTCGGCGTGTTCGACGCGAGTGGCCGGCGCGTGCGCACCGTGCACGCGGGCGTGCTGCCGGCGGGGACCACGCGCCTCGTTTGGGATGCGCGCACGGACGGCGGACGGCTTGCCTCGCCCGGCGCGTACTGGTTCCGCGCCCTGGCGGGGGGCGCGTCGCAACGACAGCGGCTGGTGCTGGTGCGCTGAGCAGCGCGCGCGACCACCGGGACGGCGCGCTCCGCGCGGTGAGGATGTGTTGAGCGTACGGCGCTCGCAGGGCTGACCCCCCTGCGGCGCCGGGGCGCGGCAGGCCTTGCGAGCCTGCCGCGTCCTACCGTCACGTGCCGGGAACCGCCGGCGCTGGTT
>JAYVCN010000217.1:0-2844 GCA_043749875.1 Candidatus Eiseniibacteriota bacterium
CTTGATCCTCGCGATATTGCCCATCGGCACCGGCGCCGCGCAGGCGCTGTTCGGTTCCATTGCGATCGAATGGCACGCGGGCGCCGACATGGTCTCGGCCGTGCTCGGCCTGGGCGGCGGGCTCGCGATCGTGGCCGGTTGCTTCGTCGGCGGGCTGCTCGCGGATCGCATTCCCAAGCCGGCGTCGTACGCCGTGTCGTGCGCGCTGGCCGTGGTGGCCGCGGTCGCCATCGCGCTTTCGCCGCGCACGAGCATCGGCTACACCGTCTCGACGCTGTTTTACACGTTCACGCTCGGCATGGCCGCCGCCACACTGACCGCCATGGTGCTGGCGATCATCGGCAACACCGCCGCGGCCACCAAGATCAACCTGTTCTTCGCGCTCAACACGCTGTTTAGTTTGTTCATGCTGCGCGTGAACGGCTGGGCGCACGACGCCTTCCAGACAAATGGCATGTTGTACACAGAGGCACTCGTCGGCATCGCGGGGCTGGCGGTGTTCGCGCTGCTGGCGGGAAGAGTGCGGGGGACGGACGGCCTGGGGGCCGGAGCTCCGGCACGAGTGTCCTGATGCAACCGAGCCTGACCGACCGGCTGTGCACCCATTGCGCGCTGTGCTGCGACGGGACGCTGTTCGCCGACGTGGAGTTGGCGGGCCGGAAGGAAGCCACACGCATGGAGGCCATCGGGCTGGAGGTCGAGGACGGTGACGGCGAGGACGCCCTGCTGGTACTGCCGTGCCGGGCGTTAGAGGGCAAGCGCTGCGGCATCTACGTGCATCGACCGCAGTGCTGCAGAACCTTCGAGTGCGGACTCCTGCACAATGTGCGGCGCGGCGCGGTGGGTGTCGAGCGAGCCGAGCAGCACATCGCGGACGCGCTCGCACGTGTCGGGCGAGTGAAGACGCTGCTGGCGCAGCTGGGAGCGCACGCCGAGTCGCTGTCCCTGAAAGAACGCGTGGCGGACGCGCTGGCCAGGGATTCCGTCACGAACGTGGATGCCAGTCGCAGGCGCGCCGAGTTGGAAGCCGAGATGTCCGCACTGGAGACGTCGATCCGCAGGACGTTTCTCGGCAGCGTGGGTAAGGGGAAGCCCGTTCCGTGATCGATGAATCATGAGGCACCCGCGAGGGAGATCACGATTGCGGGCCGATCGGGCAAGGCGCATCGCCGGTCGCGGGGCGATGGGTCTCCTCCTGGGCGTGCTCGTCTCATGCGGCCACTCGGCTGAGCGGCGGGCCGCATCGAAGTGCCTCGCGCCCGAGAATTGGGTGGTGGCCCGCCCGTCAGACACCGTCTCACGCGTCGGGGGAGACCAAGCTCCGGCGCAGGCGGTGGCACCGCAACAAAACTTCGACAGTGCGGAGATCGAAGTGCAGGGCGATTCGATGACGGTGGAGGTGTCGGATCCCACGGGGCGCTCGACGTTGTGGAACTCGTGGGTCGGTGTGATCTCGGGGGGATCGCTGCCCGGGTGCAAGCTCGAGGGTACCCGGATCTCCGAAGTAACGCCGGGGGAAACAGCCCCTTTCATCGGGTATTACCTCACCTCGCCGATTTCGGGGACCTACCGAATCCAAGTCCTGGCGCACAACACAGCTCAAGTCTTCCTTACCGTCGGGCGTCGTCATAACGGTCGCGTCATGTACGGGGGTGCAAACGACGAAAGGTGGATCAAGCGGGGGAAGCTTGCGGGATGGGTTGCTGACTTGAGCCCTGCCAGCACCGACTCATGCTGGGTGCATCTGAGACGCGATACGCGATGATTCCATCACACGCCTGGCGCCTCACCCTCGCCACGATCAGCCTCACCGGTACATCGACTTCACACGTCCCCAGCTCGTGGCGTGCGTGGGCGTGACCGCGGTCCACACGTTCGCGACGCTCGCCTCGAACCTGCCATTGGCGAACGGCGCGAGCCCGAGCGCTTCGCAGATCATCCGATTGAGTGTGAAGTGATTGAGCGTCTGGACGGACACCGCCCCGGTGATGACCTGCGGCCCCACGAACACCGTCAGCACGTGATTGTTCGCAGAGCTGTCATCCTCGTCCCACGTCAGCACCAGCAGCCCCTTCGGGCCCAGCGCGGCGAGCACAGCCGGCAGATTGGCCGCCAGCCACGCATCGCCATCGGCGAGCCCGCAGCCGAGGGTGGAACTGTTATGGGTGTTGTGGCAGTTGTTCGGGATGATGAACACGAGATTCGGCAGTGTGGCCGACGCGATGTCCGCGGCCAGGTCGCTGTACGGTCGCTCGTTGAGATGGCTCACGTTCGAGAAGTTCGTCCATGGGTCGTGCTTGCGCGTGTACAGCCCGGTCGAGGTGGTGCCGTCGAACGAGCAGGCGGTGCTGCCCGCGGCAGCGAGGTTCTCGGAGTAGGCGCGCCAGCGGAGCCCCGCGGACTCGCACGCGTGGCCGAGATTCTCGCTGGGGCTCGGCGTACGTGGGGGGGGGCAGTTGTCATTCGTCACTCCCAGCGTGCTCCCTGCCCACATGGCGAAGTAGTTGGGCTGCGACGGGTGGGTCACGCCGAACGCGTTCGTGAACGTGGCGCCACGCAGCATGAGGCTCGCCGTGTAGGGCTGCGGTCTCGCCTCGTCGTAGCTCTTGTTCTCCATGACCACGACCACGACGCGATCGTGCGGCGGCACGGCAAGGGCGGGACGGGGGGCGGCAACGCATGCCAGCAACAGGGCCAGGGCGAATCGGGCGGGGCGGAAGAATCCTTTGCATTCGCAGCGGGCCACGCGAGTCCTCCGATCGGAAGGGTGTCATGACAGGAGTTGAGCAGACATGATGTCACGCTCAGCGGTGCCAAACCAGCCTGCTGGGAGGAGGGCATCTG
>JAYVCN010000218.1:0-7135 GCA_043749875.1 Candidatus Eiseniibacteriota bacterium
CACTCGCCTGCGATGTGTTCGCCGCACAGCTTGATCCAGAGTGGCGGGCCGGGGATGGCTATGCCTTGGTACAGTGTGTCCAGGTGCGGTGCGAACAGCACCGAGTACGACATGCTCGAGACCTTGTCGTCCAGATGGCCCGCGCCGCCCGCGCGTTCACGCGAATCCAGATCCGCGTAGAACCCCAGCCGCACGTCGCGCAGCGTCTGGCTGCCGTGGTTCGTGACCGTGAACTCGAGCCCTGCGATGCCATCATGCCCCGGCAGCGTCCACGCGTACGCCTCCTGATGGACTTCGAGCCCGAGCGGCACGTGGCGCTCGCCGTTGGGATACGCGTAGTTCACAGACTGAGGATGGTCGTCGGTGTAGTCGGCGGCGAGCATCTGCTGCGAGGGTAACAGCACGTCCTCGTCCACGCGGCCGTCGCCGTCATCGTCCTTACCGTTCAAGATCTCCTCGTCCACCTTGCCATCGCCGTCGTCGTCGAAGTGCGGTCGCGAGCCGGGGCCACCGGCATTGAGGATGCGCACGGTGTCGGCGGGGTCGAGCGTCGGCCGCCACTCCAGCATCGGGCCGCCCGAGACGCGGTGCTCGCCCTTCTCGTCCAGCGCCCCGACCCACAGCTCGGCATGGTTCAGCAGTTCGTGTCCGCTGCCCTTCGGGAACTCGAACGACGGATCGAACGACAAGCCGGTATTGAAGAACGCGTTCCCGATCACTCCGACATTGGTGATGCGCATCGCGAATCGCCCCGCTGTGAGGCTGGGACCACGGTTCGCGATATCCATGACGGCGTGCGCTGGAGGGGCGAGCGCGATGGCGAAGACGGCGAGCGCGAGGCTTCTGAGCCTGGGGCCACGCCAAGCGGATGCGGGGATGGACGACCTCCTGGCCCGCGGCTGGACTACGTCGCGGGCGGGTTCGTTCCGGTCTGCGGAGAGGCTAGGGGAGGCCCGGGGCGGGGCGCAATCCATTTTCGATATTTTCGCCGTGACAGGCGCCCGCCAACCGATACAGAATGATCGGTCGACCGGTTGGAAGGAGACTCTCATCCGCATCTCCTGGCGCTCGTGCGTCCGGCTCACGGTGGTCCTGCTCGCCGTTCTGGCCGCATTCTCGGTATTCGCCTGCTCCAAGAAGCAGCTCGCGGGAGTGGCTGGCGTTGCCATTCCCAATCTGCCCCCGACGGTGGAGCTGTCGCAGGCTCCCGCGACCGCGGACACGGCGGGTACCTACGTCTATGAGCTGAGTTGGGCGGGGTTCGATCCCGACGGCCGCGTGGTGCGCTTCTTCTACGCCATCGACCCGCCCTCGAAGGCATTCACCGACACGCTCTGGGTGGGCACCACCGCGAACCGCGGCACATTCACGTTCCGTTCCGACAGCGTCGGCTCCGGGGGCTCGACGCGTGCACGCGGCTTCCACACGGTCGCCCTCTACTGCGTGGATGACCGGGGCGCGCGCTCACCCGTGGTGTTCGCGTCGTTCACCAGCACGACCGTGGCGCCCACCGTGCAGATTCTGTCGCCAACGCCGAGCGCGCTGATTTCTCGTGAACTCGCGTCCGCGGTGCACGTGGAATGGTCCGGCATCGACCCGGATGGCGTGGGCACACTGTTGCCGGCGTCGTACCGCTGGAAGCTGTTCGGCGGGAGCGGCGACATTCCGGTCGCCGCGATCCTCGCGGACCCGGATTCGCTGCGGCGGCAATTCGCGCCGACATTCGCGAGCTGGGACTCACTGCCAGGCACCGCGCACGGCGTCGAAGTACGAAATCTGGTGCCCGGGCAGAATTACATTTTCGCGATCGTGGCCATCGACCAGGCAGGTGCCTACTCGCCGGTGTTCACCGCCAGCTCCAACCTGCTCGCTTTCCATGTCAATGCCGCAGCGTCGCTAGGGCCGATCATCACAATCTCCAGCCCCACCTTCACGTTCACCTATCCGAGCGGTGGATTCTTCATCGACCCCGCGTCTTTCATCCACGCGGAGTTCGCAGCGGACCGTCCTGTGCAATTCGTGTGGTCGGCCAAGGCGGCCGCCGGGAGTTTTGTCCGGAACTACCGCTGGGCGGTGGACATCGCCAGCATCGACGACGAGAGCTTGCGTAAGAACGAGGACACGGACTTCGCCCACTGGAGCCGCCAGAGCACCACCACCTCGTTGGTGCTGCCGGCCTATTCGCCCGCGGGCGGCCGCCGCTCGGAAACGCACCTGTTCTACCTCGAGGCCAACGACGATCTCGGGTTCACGAGCCTCGCCGTGGTGCAGTTCACCGTGGTGCGGCCGACATTCGACCACGAGCTGCTGATCGTTGACGACACTTGGTTCACTCCGGACCACGCGGCCGTGGGAGGCTGCGTCCAGGGCGCGAGCGGCACCTGGCCGTCGGCCGCGGAACTCGACACGTTCCTTTACGCGGCGGGCGACATGCCGTATCGCTGCTATCCTGCCGGCACCCGCAGTCCGGTGGGCGTGTTCGCCGGCTACTCGTTCGACACGCTGTGCACGCACCTCACGCCCGCGACCGCACTGAATCTACAATTGCTCGATCGCTACCGGAACATCGTGTGGATGGTCGACGTGAACTCGGCGCTACTTTACAACGACGACCCGCAGGTGTCGGTGCGGCCCATGCCGCAGATGCACGCATGGAACACACCGGGCACCTCGAATCCGCTCGCCACCTGGCTGCAGCAAGGCGGGCGGCTGTGGCTCACGGGTGGCGGCGCGGCGCTCGCATCGCTCCGTGCCTACGACGCGCCAAAGTCGCCCAACAACGTTTTCTCGTCGGTACTCGGCGAACTCTCGCAGGGGCGGATGATGTTCGACTCGGCGCACTGGCGCAGCGTGATCACGGTGCTCAAGTCGGCACGCGCCGTGCGCACGGCGCGTGCGGTGGGCGGCTGGCCGGGGGCTCCGGATTACACCCAGTTGCCGGCCGAGCTGGATGAGAAGACCCCGGACACGGACCCGCTGCCGCCGCTGCGCACGGGCGGCGTCTACCTGACGCAATACCCGGCCGAACATCTCACTAGGTCCAACGCCATCGTCGAGCTGGACAATCCTGACCCGACCATCGGCCGCGCGTTCGCGGCACTCGACACGATCTACGAGACGAGCGGCGGCGACGCGGGCAGCGGCTGGCCGGTCATGACGCTGTATCACGGCAGCGAGAACGGCACATTCGTGTTCTCCGGCTTCCCGCCGTGGTACTTCCAGCGCACGCAGTTGATCCAACTCGTGGACTTCGTGCTGCAACGGGTGTGGGGGTTGACGCGGAAACCCGTAGTGCGCTGAGCTGCGCGCGCCTAACCGCGCGTCCTCTCCCGCACGCTCGCGCGCCCGAGTGCCGCGAGCAGGCCTTCGAGGATGTCGGCCGGCCGTGGTGGGCAGCCGGGAATGCGCACGTCCACGTCCAACACGCGCGCCACGCCGCCCGCAACCGCGAACGAGCCGCAGCAGAAACCGCCGTCGCACGCGCAATCGCCGATCGCGATGACCAGCCGCGGTCGCGGCGTGGCCTGATCGGTGAGTTGCAACGCTTCTTCAAGATGGCGCGACACCGGCCCTGTGACCAGGAGGCCGTCGGCATGCCGTGGCGAGGCCACGATGTCCACACCAAAGCGTTGCACGTCGTAGAACGGGTTCAGGAGTGCGGCCAGCTCACCCTCGCAGCCGTTGCACGAGCCCACGTCGAGGTGACGAAGCTTAAGCGAGCCGCGGAACAGCCGGCGCACTTCTTCGCGCAGCGCCTCACCCAGCAGCTCGATGTCGCCATGGCGTTCGCGCGTCGCAATCGTCAGGCCCGCAGGCAGCGGCAACGCCACACGGCCCGCAAGGCTGCCGCGCAGTATCGGCCGCTTCAGGATCTCGAACATCACAGCCTCACTTGTCGCAGCATGCGTAGCACAGGTTGAAGCTCCTGTTGATGAGCGGGAAGTCGGGAACGATGTTGCCCGGCACGGTCTGCGCGAGCGCCGGCCACAGGCCGTGCGACGCCGAGCGCACGCGCCAGTCGGTGATGACGCCGGTGGGCCCCAGCCGCAGCCACTGCGACAGCAGCCCGCGCGGCGACTCGACCATCGCGAAGCCCCAGCGCTCGCTCGGGATGGCGCCCAGGTGTTGCACCAAGTGTCCGCCGGGCATGCGCAGCACGAGCTGGTCTATCAAATTCAGCGACTCGAAAATCTCGTCGGTCTTCACCTCGAAGCGCGCGCGCACGTCGCCGGCGTCGCGGCGGATGACCTGGAAGTCGAGTTCCTTGTAGAACGCGTACGGGTGATCGCGGCGCACGTCGCAGTCGAGCCCGCTCGCGCGCGCGGCGGGGCCGGTGGCACCCAGGTCGCGCGCGACCTCCGGCCGCAACACGCCGGTGCCCGCCAGCCGATCCAGCACGGCGGCATTGGCGAGCAACGCGCGCGAGGTGAGCCCGACGCCGGTGCGGATCTCCGCGAGCACGCTGTGCAGCCACTGTTGCTGCGCGTCGTCGAGATCCGTGCGCACGCCGCCCGGCACGCACACTCCCCGCAGCCAGCGGTGGCCGAACAGCGCGTCGGCCAGCTGGTGAACGACCTCCTTCCAGCGCGCGAACTCGGCAGCGGCTACTACATAGGCCACGTCATTGGCGATACCCGAGAGGTCGCCCAGGTGATTAGCGACGCGTTCCAGCTCGGCCGCCACCGTGCGGATCGCGCGCCCGCGCGGCGGCACCGGGATGCCCGCCAGCTCCTCAACCGCCTTACACCACACCAGTGCGTGCGCGAACGCGCACGAGCCACAGATGCGCTCGGCCAGCTCGAGCCCGCGCTCGAGCGAGGCACCCTCGGCCAACTTCTCGAGACCGCGCCAGGTCCAGCCCAGCTTCACGTCGAGCGCCAGCACCGACTCGCCCACGGACGAGAAGCGGAAGTGCCCGGGCTCGATGATGCCGCCATGGATGGGCCCGACCGGGATCTCGAACACGCCATCGCCTTCCACGCGCGGCACCGCGAAGCGCGGGGCCCAGTCCCACTCGCTCGGCACCGCGAACGACTTCCGCAACGGATGCGCATCCGCGGGCCACGCATCATGCGCCACCAACGGGCGCGGATCCGGATGCCCGGAGGGCACCACCCCCAACATGTCGTGCAGCTCGCGCTCGCACCACGCCGCCGCCGGCAGCAACGCGCTCACCGCTGGATAGTGCGGGTCATCACCCGGCACTGCGGCGATCAAGGTCAGCACCGCGTCCTCGGGCGCCATGCTGAACGACACGTGCAACCGGAAGCGCCCGTGCTCGGCGCGCTCGTCGAGCCCGAACAGCGTCACGAACGCGCCGCCCCACTCGTGCACTACCGCGCGCGACACCTCGGCGAGCCGCGCTGCCGGCACCACCACGGTTCGTTCGCGCAGGCTGGTGCGGTCGGCATCGATGACCGCATCGGCGAAGCGCTCGCGGATGCCGCGCAGCGCGGCGTCGAGCGGGAACAGCTCGCCCGTGCGCACGGTCATGGCCGCACCGAGTGCATGGCGCTCTCTATCAGCGCACGCAGCGGCGAGGGCAGCCACACGCCGAGCGTCACCAGCAGCACCGCCAGCGACCACATCGGCACACGCGCCGAGCGCGGCAGAGCGTCCTTGAAGTTATCGCGCGGCTTGCCCATGAGCATGCGCGACCAGTGGAACGTGATGCCGATGAAGCCGCTCGCGAGCGCCACCAGCGCGGCAATGGCGAACGCCGGCCGCGGCCCCGCGAAGCCACCCGCGAGCGCCAGCCACTCCGACACGAACGTGCCCGCGGGCGGCAGCCCCGCGATGCCCGCGCCCGCGACCAGCAGCAGGATGCCGAGCCCGCGGTCGGCGGCCAGCACGCCCGACCAATGATCGAGCCGGCGCGAACCGGTGGCGCGCAGGAGCGTGCCGCCGAGCATGAAGCCGAGCGCCTTGGCGATCGAGTTGACGAGCAGGTGCTAGAGGCCGCCGAACAGCGCCAGCGGCGTGCCGAGCCCGACCGCGAGCACAACGAAGCCGGTGTGCTTGACCGCCGACCACGCCAGCAGGCGCTTGTACTCGTCCTGTACCAGCAGGAAGGGCACCGCGAGCACCATGGAGATGGCGCCGAAGAGCGCCAGCAGATGTTCGGGCCACACCGGTCCCAGCGCCGCGCGCGCGATGGCGAAGAAGCGCAGCAACGCCGCGACACTCGCAGCCGACAATGCGGTGGCGAGGAGCGCAGTGGCGGGAGCGGGCGCTCGGCTGTACGCGTCGGGCACCCACGAGTGCATGGGCGCGAGTCCGATCTTGGTGCCATAGCCAACGAGAGCAAAGAGAAACGCCAGCTTGACGAAGCGCGGCTCCAGCGACGCGGCCACGGGGCGCAGCGCGCTCCACTGCAGCCCGCCACCGCCCATGCCGAACAGCGGTACCGCCGAGTAATAGAGCAGCACGGTGGCGAACAGCGCCAGCGCCACGCCCACCGAGCACAGCACTAGGTATTTCCACGCCGCCTCGAGTGCGTCGTTACGGCGGTAGTAGCCGACCAGCACCGCGGACGCGAGCGTGGCGCCTTCGAGTGCAACCCACAGCAGTCCGAGGTTGTTGGCCACGGCAGCGAGCAGCGTGCTGGTGGTGAGCCCGAACACCAATGCCTCCCAGCGCCCCGGCGCCCAGCCTGCGTCGCCCGGTTCGAGCCCGGGCAGCGCGCGCATGTAGTCGTGCCCGTAGGCGACCGTGGCCGGCAGTGCGATGCCGCACACCACGACCACCAGCGCCGCGAGTCCGTCCGCGTGCAGCCAACCCTTGCCTGCGAGAAATTCGCCGCCGCGCACCGCGCGCGCGGCGTACGAGAGCGCCGCGATGCCGGTGAACGCGCCGCCCGCGAGCGCCACGCGCGGCATGAGCGGAGAGCCCTTGAGCAGCAGGCACGCGATTGCCGAGAGCAACGGAATGAGCAGGAGCGGAAGGATCCACGCCACGGCGCTAGCCCTTCAGTCCTGTGAGGCTGGACGTGTCGGCGTCACCCAGCGCCTCCTCGAGCCGCTGTACGAACAGGCCCAGCACCACCACGCCGGCCATGAGGTCCAACAGCACGCCGATCTCGACCACGAGCGGCATGCCGTAGGTGAGCGAGACGGCGGCGAGGAAGATGGCGTTC
>JAYVCN010000219.1:0-3467 GCA_043749875.1 Candidatus Eiseniibacteriota bacterium
ATTCGGGATCGCGCCCCAGCCGGCCCATCACGACTCGGCTGAAAAACAACTTGAAGAGCGCGCGCCAGCGCCATGTGTCCCAATCAGATACGTAGAAGCGCTCGCGCTCGGCCGCGGTCCGCTCGGATCGCAATGCTGCGACCGTCGCGTGCGAGTGAACGAGCGGCAGCACCCAGCGCCGGAAGGTGTGGAAGTAACTCTCGAACTTGCCGGCGTGGATCACCCCCCGCATCACGGCTCTGCGCTGCGCGTCCCAGAACGCCATGGCGTCCGCGGGGAGCTGGCCGCGCACGCGACGATAGGTCTCGAGCCGGCGGGCGGGAGCACTCGCGTCCGCATCCCCGTGCACTCCCAAGAACTCGAGCAGCGCTGCATGGTCGAGCTGCCTGAACGCGGCAAGACGCAGCTCCACGCACGCGAGCTGCGCGGCGCTCAGGTCCACCGCCACGACTTCCGCGGGGTCGAGCGTGAGGAGAGCCAGCACGTTGTCGCCCGCGGAAGCGATCGAGAGCAGCCGGGCGCCGCGCGCAACGTCCGCCAGCGCTTCGCACAGCACGTCGGCGTCCTCCCACACGCTCGCATAGCGGATGAAGTCGAACGCGGCCCGGCTCTCGATCGCTCCCGGTGCCGGCATGTCAGGCCCCCGGCTCGGCCACTTCGAGCCGCACGATGCGGCCGCTGGTCCCGTCCATCTCGACGAGCTCGCCATCACGCAGCGTATCGAGCAATCCGGTCACACCCACGACGCACGGCAGTCCCATCTCGCGCGCGACGATCGCGGAATGACTGAGCAGGCTGCCCCGCTGGACGAGCAGCCCGCGCACCGCGGGGAACAGCAGCGTCCAACCGGGATCGGTGCGCTCGGCGACCAGGATGCGACCCGTCACGTCGTGCGCTTCGCGCGGATCACGGACCACGCGCACGCGCTCCCGCACCACGCCGGGGCAGCATCCGGTGCCGGTGAGCTCGCGCGGCGAGGCCGTGTCGAGCTTCCCGGCGAGCGTGGGTTCGCTGCCAACTCCCCCGGCGGCAAAGGCGGCCGCGGGCGGTCCCCACGTCTCGAAGCGGTCGGGCGGAGCGGGGGCGCGCTCGAAGCTTGCGAACTCGGCGCGGCGCACGCCCACGAGCGCGCGCAGCTCGAGCGTCGCGCCGGCCCCTTCGGCATCGGCGAACAGCTCGTCGAGCGTGAGATAGAACACGTCGCGTGCCGCGTCGATCCGGCCGCGGGCCGCGAGCCGGGCGCCGAGGACGAGGAACACGCGCCGCACGACGCCGAACACGCGGGTGCGCTCGAAGCGCAGGTTCTCCCGGTCGCGCACGCGCTCGCGCGCGCCCCGCAGCACCCAGAAGAACAGCGCCCGACGAAGCCCGCGCAGGCGCAAGCGAGTCAGGGACTCGGCCTCGCCGCGAATGCTCACCTCGCGCGCGCGCTGCGCTTCGGGGTCCACCGTGCCGCGCGCCGCATAAGAGCGAATCATCTCCAAGAGAAACGCCGGGTCCTCGCGCAGCGTCACGGTCTCGAGCTTCAACTCCTCGAGACAACGATCCCCGAAGCGCTCGATGTACGCCGCGAACGCGCACTGGAAGTCGCTATGAGCCGGCGTTTCCCGCAACCGTCGCAGCAACGCCGCGGAATCGGCTTCCTCCTTGAAGCAGCGCGCCAGCTCCGGCGTCTCGGCCACGCGACGTGCCAGCGTCATCACCTGGCGCGCGGGCTCGGTCGAGATGATGCCGCCCTCACCGCACAACAGGTCGTTCGCGAGCGTCGGCGGTGCTCCCGGCAGCCATCGCTCGATGAGCCGGCACAGTACGCCGAAGAACATCATCGCGAAGAAATCGTTGACGAGTGGTGGCCGCCAGTGGCGCAGGAGGTCGCGCTCGAGTCCATGGTAGCGCGCGAGCAGCTCGTCCTCGGAGCATGACTCGAGCTCGGCGTCGGTGATGGGCGCGAGCGTGGCCGCGACCCGCGCGTGGAACGCCGGGACTTCAGATTTGAGCCTGTGCGATTCACGCACCATGCGCAGCACCATGCGCACGAGCCGCGCCAGGTCGAGCAGACGGCTGCCGGCGCTCGGTGGGGGCGGTGGGTCCTGGAGCGCCTCGCGCACCCCCATCATCTTCTCCATGAAACCGCGGTTCCACTCGAAGCCCGGCAGGAGCGCCAGGGTGCGGTACCAATTGAGCAGGTTGTAGTACACCCGGCCGCGCACCAGCCCGAGCATGTTCGCGAACACGATCTGGTGCGCCTCGAGCAACGGCTCGCTCACGCCCATGAGGCGGCAGAATTGACGGTACACCTCCTCGTAGACGCGGCGTGCGAAGCTGAAGGTGAGCGGCGTCGTGACGCCGCTGTAACTCTCGATGATGTTGCTGTTGTCCCACACCCGCCGCTCGCCGCGGTGGGAGGGCGTTACGGTCCCCGCGGCGGCAGCAGCCACCGCGGTGTCGGTGCGAGGCGCCCGCGCGAGCATCGTGATCGGGCGGGCCTGGAGAAGGACGAGCTCCCGCTCGGATCCGTCATTCGAGACCAGCGCCCACTCGATGTCCTGCGGCGAGCCGAGCACCCGCGCGAGCGAGCGGACGCACCTCGCCACCCGGCGCGCGTCGTCGTCGCTCAGCGCTGGCGCGTCGCAGAGCGGGGCAGGAACGACTTCTGAGTGGGGTGGCGCTCCGGGGGCGCTCCTCAGCGCCCGGTGCTTATGCGCCACGGTGGCTGCGACTGTCGGCTGGGCGTGCGGCATGAAGCGAACGTGGTAGGCGTCGGCGTCGAGCTCGCCGCTCACCAGTCCCTCGCCCAGTCCGTACACCGCGCTCACCACCGCGGTGTCGCGATCGTTCGAGATCGGGTCGGCGGAGAACGCCACGCCCGCGACGTCGGGGTGGACGAGCTCCTGGATCACGACCGCCATGCGCACGCCGCCAGCCGCGACGGTTCGATCCGCACGATACGCCGCGACGCGGGCGAGGAACGCCGAGGCCCACACCGAGCGCAATGCGTCCATAAGCGCGCGTGCGTCGGCCGCACGCACGCCGAGCACGGTCTCGAACTGGCCCGCGAACGAGGCGCCCGCGCCGTCCTCCGCCGCGGCGGAGGAACGCACCGCGACCGTGGCATCGCGCAGGCCCTGCTCGGTGAGCGCCGCGAGGATCGCGGTGCACAACTCGCTCGGGATCTCGAGCGCCATCACCTCGTCGCGCCGTCGCGCCGCGTCCGCCTCGGACTGTGGCCACGGCTTGCCGCCGGCGACCCAGCGATCGAACGCGTTCGCACTCACCACGATGAAGCGCGGGACGCGAAACACGGGGCACGCCGGATCACCCGCGGCATTCGCCGCGATGCTCACCAACCGGGCGAGATTCTGACCCTTGCCGCCGACTTGGCCCGCAGGGGGCGGCGTGGCTCCTGGCTTGGGAACGTAGACCCAGTCGCGCGCGTTCAGGGCCAGAACCGATGCACGACGAACGGC
>JAYVCN010000220.1:0-5378 GCA_043749875.1 Candidatus Eiseniibacteriota bacterium
GATGGACGCGCTGCAGGAAGTGCCCCCGACGAGCGCCACGGGCAGCTCGGGGTTCGCGCTCGTGTCGATCGACACTTCGGCAGCGGCCCACAAGCTCAGCTACGACGTACACATCGACAGCCTGTCCGGAACCGAACTCGCCGCGCACATTCATGGGTTCAGCGCCGCCGGCGCCAACGCCGGGGTGCAGAACGCGCTCGTGGTCGGCGCGCGCAAGATCGGCACCTGGACTTACGGCGCCCTGAACGAAGCGAACGTGCTGGCCGGACTGACTTACTTCAACTCGCACACCGCCGCGAATGGCGGCGGCGAGATCCGCGGTCAGCTCCTGGACCTGCCGCACGCGGCGTCCGTGCTCGGTGTCGGGGGCGGCGCGCAACGCATCGTCTCCGGCCTCGCGGCCGCGCCGAACCCGTTCGGCATCCGCACCGTGCTGTCGTTCCAGCTCTCGCGTACGGGCAGTGTGTCCATGTCCATCGTGGGCGTGGATGGCCGCAGCGTGCGTCGCATCCCGGCGGCCCTGTTCGCCCCCGGTGCACATGCTTACGAATGGGACGGACGGACCGACGACGGCAGCGCGGCCGCGCCCGGCGTCTACTTCGCCGTCGTGCGCACGCCGGACGGCGAGAAGGTGACGCGACTCGCGCGCCTTCGCTAGCCGCACAGTTGGAAATACCGACGGCCGCTCCCGCAATGGGGCGGCCGTCGAGCTTGGGGCCGGAGGGGGCGAGTTGTCCGATGCTGTCCCCAGGGACTGCCCCGTGCGCCCTCGGCCGACTTATGCAGACTTTAGGCAACTTATCGCATTTTGCTAAACTGGCAGGCTTTCGCTATAACTCTGCTCATGGACCCGATCCTCAACCCGTAGACGCCTGGCGCAGGCTCGCGCCCCCCGGCCCTCACCGGCCGGGACGCCGAAATCCACGCTTTCCGCGTGCTGCTTGAGAGAATCCGTCAGGGGCGACCCGAGAAGAGCCTGTTGATCACCGGCCTTCGTGGCGTTGGCAAGACCGTCCTGTTGAACACATTTCGCGACATCGCGGAGTCGGCCGGTTTCAAGACGGGTGAGACCGAGATCACGCACGAGTCGGAGTTCAGGCCGATGATGGCGCGTTTGGGCAGGCGCGTCCTGATCGACTTGAATCCGGCGGAAAAGGTCAAGGACAAGGCGCTGCAAGCTGCCCGGGTGCTCAAGGCGTTCACGCTCAAGTTGCCCGGTGGCTTTGAACTCGGTATCGATGTTGACGCGATTCGTGGGAAGGCCGATTCGGGGAACCTCAGCGAGGATCTCTCGGATCTCTTCTTCGCACTGGGCGAAGCCGCGCGCGAAAAGAAGTCTGGGGTCGTGTTCCTGTTCGACGAGATCCAGTTCCTGGAGCGTGCCGACCTCGAGGCTCTGATCGCTTCGCTCCACTTCGCGACCCAGAGGGGCCTGCCGGTCACGGTGGTCGGTGCGGGCCTGCCTCAACTTCCCAAACTCGCGGGAGAAGCGAAGTCCTACGCCGAGCGCCTCTTCGATTTTCCGATGATCGATAGGCTCGCCCCCGTGGCGGCTGCGGACGCGCTCGTCAAACCCGCGAGGGCTCAGGGTGTTGAATTCGATGCGGACGCCATCGAGGAGATCGTGCGCTTCACAGACGCCTACCCATATTTCCTGCAGGAGTTCGGGAAGCACGTTTGGAATCTGGCGGGAGGGCCGCCGATCACCCTTGCAGACGTGGAACTGGCCAAGCCGGCTGTTCAATCCCAGTTGGACGAGAATTTCTTCCAAGTCCGCGTCGGACGTACAACTGCCGCCGAGCGCCGGTACATCTCAGCCATGACGAGTCTCGGCAAGGGACCGTACAAGTCGGGAGACATCGCAGCGAAGCTCGGGACGGATTCTCCACGGGTCGCACCGCTTCGGAATCAGCTCATCAACAAGGGCCTTGTGTACAGTCAATCGCACGGCATCACGGATTTCACCGTGCCGCAGTTCGACGATTTCGTGAGACGACGCCTGCCGTTTCGCAAGAGCGCAAGCTCGACAAGATCACGATAAGCCCGATCAAGCCGGCGTCTCCAACGGGATTCGAAACGCGGGCCACTCAGCAGCCATCATTGGACATCGTTGGGCAATGCGGTGAATCCCTATTCGTCAGGAGGCCACACGCGTGACCCCGATCCCTGTGCTCGGCCGGCGTTGCACCGCATGCCTTGCGCTCGTGCTGTGCCTTGCAGCCTGCGCAGGTGGTTCGCCCGCGCAGGCCGCAGGCGTGCACACCGAACTGGCTGTCGCGGGGAGCGGGCTCCTGGGCCTGGGCGACCTCCGCGAGGTCGGCAAGCCGAGTATCGGCGGGGAGGCTGCCCTGCACCTGGTTCGCGACGGGGGCGGGCTCGGCCTGCGGGCGGCAGCAGGCTTGCAACTGCTCGAGAGCCACGAGATCCCGACCGGCGAGGACATCTTCAATGGAATAGGCACCCAGGCGGGCAAGTTCGTCGCGAGCCAGAACATCTTGTGGCTCGGGATAGGCCCCGCGTGGTCGAGACCAGTCGGCAGCGGCCGCGTCGACCTGTTCCTGATGGGTGGCAAGGCGATCGCGAAGGCATCGAGCTCTGGAGCCTGGAGCAACACATCGGGCGCCGATCCTGGAAGCACGCGCGTGTCGCTTGCCGTGGCGGGAGCCACGTGGTCGCCGCCTCCGATCGGGAAGGGGACGATCGAACTCGGAGCTGAACTCATCGTGGGCGGGCGGGCCGCGTTCTGGGACAACCCGCCCGCGGTCGCCGACAACGCGGGGAACCACAGGCTCCAGTCCCGCACCGCCTCGATCACCGGCATCGTGATCCGCGCGGGCTACCGGTTTGGCGGCGAGCCCCGCGACCGGTAAGGGGAGGGCGGCGCGCGAGGCGCGCCCGCGCCGCGTGATGCCCGGCCCGGACAGAGCGCGTTGCACATCGCAGCCGCATCGACGCGCTCAGGTGCGGGGTTTGTCAGTTCCGCCCCCGGGTGCTCTCCCGCGAAGGGTTCGGGTGTCGAATGGACAGGTAGCCCTCGGACGCGCCGCAGCTGCCCGGCGTTCGGGTGGGCCGACACCGGTGCGGTGACCGCGTAGCCCGCCGGCCCTGCTCGGAAACGCACCCAGGGAGGACGCCGTCATGCATGTGCTCATGATCGGATCCGCCGCCAAGACCTCAGCCGCGAGCATGCGAGTACGCACACCGGCGGACGCAGCTTCGTCCGGCCGCAACGGGGTGGAGCGGTGAAGGCCCCGGCGATAGCACTCCTCGCGCTGACGCTCGTCAATGCCACGGCCGGCACCACGTCGTGTCCGCGCATCCCGCAACCCGGCGACCCGCTGCCCGGGCTCAGCGCGCAGGAACTCGACCGATTCGCACGCGGTCGCGACCTGTTCATGCGCAAGTTCACGCCCGAGACCGGGCCCGGGCCACTGTTCAACGCCGACGCCTGCTCCGAGTGCCACGAGGATCCCGCGATCGGCGGCACGGGCGACGAGCTGGAGACGCACATCACCATGGCGGGCGCCCATGGCACGTGCGACCCGCTGCTCGCGCACGGCGGGCCGGTGTTCCAGCACCACGTCACTCCGGCGCTGCACGCCGCACTGGGGATCGACGCCGAGCCGCTGCCGCCCGGCGACCGGACGCGCGCGACGCGCACGATTCCCGACGTGTTCGGATTCGGTCTGCTCGACGCCGTTCCCGACCGCGAGATCCTGCGCCGGGCCGATCCCGACGATCGCAACCATAACGGCATCTCCGGGCGAGCGAGCATGACGCCGGACGGCCACGTGGGGAGGTTCGGGCGCAAGGCGGCCTTCGCAACGCTCGACGACTTCAACGCCGGCGCGCTCCTGATCGAGCAGGGGATCACGAGTCCTGCCCAACCTGTAGAAGAGACGATCGGCGGCAAGCCCATTCCGCCCGGGGTGGACCCGGTCCCCGATCCCGAACTGAGCGCCGAAGATCTAGAATCACTCGACGACTTCGTCCGCTTCCTGGCGCCGCCGATCCGGCTGCCGCTGGATAGCGAGGGCGAGCGCGGCCGACTCATCTTCGGCAGCATCGGGTGCGCGTCATGTCACACGCCGAGCCTCACCACGGGCCGATCACGGGTCCGCGCATTGAGCATGAAGCGCGTGGAGGCGTGGACCGACCTGTTGCTGCACGACATGGGGCCCGAGCGCGCCGACATCTGTCTCGGCAGCGCGACGCCATCCGAGTTCCGCACCGAGCCGCTCATGGGATTGCGGCTCGCGAAGGTGTTCATGCACGACGGCGCGGCCAAGACGGTGCAGCTGGCGATCGAGATGCATGGTGGGGAGGGGGCGCGCGCGAGGGAGCGCTTCGCGCATCTCAGACCGAGCGAGCGCGCCGCGATGCTGCGATTCCTGGCGACGTTGTAGCTCGCGATGGCCTGGAGTCCGGCGGTCGGTGCGTGCGGCCGCAGGACGCGGTGTGTAGCGCACCGCCTCCTACCGGTGGCGACCCCGGCTGCTTCGCCCACGCTCTTCGCTTTCGACGGCAGCGTGCCGTGCCGCTACATTGCGGGCGCGCTCTACGATCAGTTTGTGGACCATGTTGATTGCGGGCTCGTTCGGGCGGAGTGGGAGGAGGCGAAGTGAAGTTGACCTGGTCCCCAACGCTGGCGCGATAGGGACACTTACGTGGGAGGGTCAGTGATTCGACAGACGCCGAAGCTCGCAGCCTCAGCGGGAGTGAATCCGTTCGTCGGGCGCTGGCGCATCACGGCCATGGAGCTGTGGGACCGGAAGGACCTTGACCTCGTCGTTCCAGCGTTCATCGAATTCAACCGTGACGGACTGGGTGAGTTCCAGTTCATTGCGGTGCAGGGCTTCCTGGACTTCCGAGTCGGTGAACGTGGCGGGGCACCGGCGGTCGAGTTCTCGTGGGAAGGACAGGATGACGCCGATCCGTCCCTGGGTCGGGGATGGGCGATCATCTGCGACGGGAAGCTCGAGGGCCGATGGTTCTTCCACCGGGGCGACGACTCGTGGTTCCTCGCGAGCAAGGTTTCTCGCTCGGCCCCGAAGGCTCCGCCCACACGTGTTGCGCGCCCGCGTCGCTGAGGCTTTTCTCCAGGCGCAGCTCCCTTCCCGATTGGCTGAGGGGGGCGGCTTTGGGATTTGACTTGCACGCATGCTCTCTAACTGGCAGTTTTCTGCCAGTTCAGGGGATCCTATGCAATGAAACCAGCCGAGTTCCTCCACACCCATGCCCTCTTCAGCCGCGAGGAGTTCGCGACCGCCATGCGGCTGCGTGGCCCGAGCGCCCCGGCCACGCTGACGAAGCACCTGCAGACCTGGCGCCGCGACGGCAGGCTGCTCGCGGTTCGGCGGGGAGTCTATCTACGGCTC
>JAYVCN010000221.1:0-4723 GCA_043749875.1 Candidatus Eiseniibacteriota bacterium
GCGCGCAGCACGCAACGGGGCACGAGCGCGCCCGTTGCATCGCGCATGTGCGCGGGCGCGGCGCCCGTTCGGGGGTTCTCGCTACATCCTGCTTAGTCACTGTCAATGCGTCAGTCATGCGCCTTGCACCTCTCCCGAACCGGGTTGGCACCGCGGTTGCTCAGTCCCACCCCGGTCAATCGGAAACCGGGCTCCTGGCTTGGAGGCCCGCTCCCTCGGAATCTTCGTTCACCTGGAGGCCACCGTGATGTCGCACCGTCATCTGCTCGCCGCGCTGATCATCGGCGCTATGGCTACCTCGCTCGTCAGTTGTAACTCGGGAAGCACCAGCTCGGCGACGAGCCCGATCGATCTGTCTCCTCCGCAGGCGCCTTCGAACCTGCATGATACCAATGACCCGGCCATCCACCGCGACTGGCTGGTGTGGGACCTGAGCGCTTCAGCGGGCGTGAGTGGTTACCAGGTCTACTCGTCTCCGACGTCCTCGGCCACCGGCACGCTGATCGCCACGGTGGATGCCGCGACCACCGACTACCTGCTGCCGCTGACCAGCGTGGACGGCACGGAGTTCTATCGCGTCCGCGCCGTCGGCACCAATGATGTGCCGAGCGCGTTCACCTCGACGCTGTCGGTGGACCGCACCGCATGGGACGGAAGCCAGCCGAGCAGGGGCCCCGGCGGCAAGGGTGGCCAGGGCGACTTCTAGTCGTCGAGTCGGTCGAGAGCATCACGTCGGGGGGGCTGTTCAACGGACGAACACGACACGCGAATCGGCGTGGCGAGCCCCGCTGACGAGTCGCAGGAAGTAGAGGCCGGCTGGGAGGAGGCGACTCGCTCCGTCCCGGCCGTCCCAATTGTACGATCCGCCCGGCTCGCCTCCGAGCGCGATGCGTCGAAGCTCGCGCCCGTTGAGGTCATACACCAACAGCCACTGGGCCCCGGTCGAGCCCGCGTCACCCTGCCAGTCGACGGTGACCGCCGCGGTGGCCGGCATGGGCCGCGGCGCCAGCGCCAGGCCCGCACGCCCGGTGAGCGCGCCGCCCACGGGCGTGATGGCCTCAGCCACGTTCGAGACCGGCGACTGCGTCTGGGCGCGGTCCACCGCACGCACCGCGAAGCGCCAGCGCCGACCGGGCGTGAGCCGGCGCACCGCCAGCGTCTCGCCGCCGCCGGCATCGGTGAACGCCGGACGGCGGATGTGCAACGGCGCCGCGTCGAAGCTGGCGGCATCGAGCGGACTCGGCGAGCCAGCGATGCGATAGTACTGGGGTCGCCCGACATTGCCGTCGTCGCCGGAGGCTGTCCATGCCAGCACCACGGTGCTCTCCGCCACCGACAGGACATGCAGGTCCGCGATCGCGGCCGGCGCGAGGCCCGGCAATGACGCCGAGTCGGCGTTCGACACCGCGCTCGGGTTGCCCGCGCGATCGAACACGCGCAGCGCGAACCACCACGTCGAGCCTTCGGGCAGCCCGGCGACGCTGACGCTGTCCGGCGCGTTCGCCGCAGTCGGGCGCTCTGTCGGCACGATGATCCCGGTGTTGAAGTTCTGCTCCTCGAGCGGGAACGGCGAACGACGGAGCAGCACGCGCGCCGGGATCCCCGTCAGGCTGTCATCGCCGGTGCCGGTCCAGCGCACGCGCAGCGCGGTGGTCGAGAGCGCGTGGGCCTCGAGATCGGCCACCGCGGCCGGCCGCACGCGGTCGATGACGAACGGACCCGGCGTGCCCGTGGCGTGGCTGGCACTGCGCGTGACATCGCCGCGCGGCGTGGGCCACTGCGCGCGGGACGGCGACCACGTGCCCGCGCCGGCGTCGTACGTGTAGGCGTTCGAGTCCGCGAACGACGTGCCGGCGGCGATCTCGGTGGCGCCGTCGCCGTCGAGGTCGTCCAGCGATGGCGATTGCCCGGCGCCGCCAGGCTTGGGAAATGCGCGCACGACCTGCGCACTCTCGTCGAGCACGCTCAAGCTCCCGCTCGCGAAGAACGCCACGCACGGTCCGGTGGCGGAACCGAGCGGACCCACGATGGGTGGGCCCACCACGCTGCCTGCAAGTGCGGCCGGCCAGCCCGCGCGTGCCACGAACGGCGCGCCGCTCGAGTCGCGCACCGCGATGGAGTTGGGCGCCCCCATCGCCAGCACCACCTCGTCGACGCCATCGCCGTCGAGGTCGGCGAGCGCCGGATCCTGCACCGGTGAGCCCGCGAGCGGCGAGCTCCAGCGCGTACCACCGTCGGGTGCGTAGGCGACGAGCTGCGCCGCGGACGCCACCAGGATGCTGGGTGGAGTCCCTGGCCCCCCGAGCCGCGCGATGACGGGCGCGCGTGCGGACGTGACGGCTGGAGTCGGGAAGCCCGCGAGTTCGGCGCCCCCGCCGCCCACGACGCGCAACGCGCCCGCGCCGTCGATGAATGCGATCTCGGCTCCGGCGACACCGTCCAGGTCCGCTGCCGCCGGCAGCGACATGCCGGCGATCGCCGGGTCGAACGGGAAGCCGGGCAAGAGCGTGCCGTCTGCGCGCCACACCCATAGCTTGCTGCCGGTGATGGCGGTTCCCCCGGCGATCACCTCCGGCACGCCGTCACCCGTCACGTCGGCCAGCACCACGCCGGCACTCATGTTCATGCCGAGCTGTGCCGTCTGCGGCCAGCCCACGGCCGGGCGGCCATCCTCGTGGACCGCGAACACCGAGCCCGAGTTGGTTCCCCCCACGATCAGCACGCCGAACGGCGGTCCGAACTGCGCGGCGGCGAGATCGCCGCTCGGCAGCGCGGGCAGCGGTCGCACCCACGCGGTGTCGCCCGTGGTGCCATCGAACGCGATGAGCGTTCGGTCGCTCATGGCGTACACCACGCGCGACCCGCCGGCGTTGTCGCGCAGCATCACGGCCGGCCCGATACTGCGTGCGCGCGTGCGGATGGCGAGCGAGCGCGGCGGGTCGGCGAGCGCACGGAACAGGTTCAGCCTGCCGGTGCCGTAGTTGTCGAGACCGGGATTCTGCGCCGAGATGTCGTCGGCCGTCTCGCGCAGCCGCGCCAGCACTCCCGCGGGCGTGAGCGGCTTGAGACCGCGCTCCCGTCGCTGCGCCTGCAGCAGTGCCACCGCCCCGGTGACCTGGGGTGCTGCAAACGAGGTGCCGTTCATGAAGCCCTTGTACGCCGGCGTGCGCCCTTGCAGGCTGTCGGTCTGTGACAGGCGCTGGAACATCGTGGACGTCATGCTCACGCCCGCCGCCGCCAGATCCACCCACGGGCCGCGCACCGCGTTCACCCACACCACGTCGCTCGAGTCCGTCGCGGTCACCGAGATGACGTCGTCGCGCTGGCCGAGATAGGTGAAGCCGGTGCCGAAGTTGCCCGACGCATTGACCACGACCATGCCGGCGTGCGTGGCGGCGGTGACCGCGACATCGAGCGCATCCCCGCGCGTTGCCGCCGACTGCCACGAGCAATTCACCACCGCCGCGCCATTGCGCGTGGCGTAGCGGATGGCGGCCGCCGCGTACGACATGTCCACGGTGCCGGCGGGCGGCAATGATCCTGATTGCAGATAGCCGATGCGCAGCGGCATGAGCCTTACCTGCGGCACGACGCCCGCGAGCCCGATACCGTTGCCGGGTATGGCGCCGATGATGCCCGCGACGGCGGTGCCGTGGCCGCCCCAGTCATTCGGGTCGTTGTCCTCGTCCACCGCGTCCTCACCCGGGGCCACGAAGCTCGGCGGTGTGGGCGTCGGGCCGCCCACGAAGTCCCAGCCACCGAAGTCATCGATGTAGCCGTTGCCATCGTCATCCACGCCCGGCACGCCCGCGCGCTCGGCCCAGTTGATCCACATCTGTCCGCGTTCGCCGCCGCGTCCGCCGAGGTCCGGGTGGTAGGGGATCACGCCGGTGTCGATGATGCCGACGACGATGTTGGTGTCGCCCTGCTCCACCTGCCACGCCTCGGGCGCGCGGATGTCGGTGCGCACCGGCTGGTCCTTGTAGAGCCAGAACGTGGCGAACGTGAGCGAGTCATTGGGCAGCGCTGCCGAGACGGGAAGCAGCGCGATGGGGAAGGCGCCCGACACCTCGGGCACGGCGCGCAACTGCGTCAGGGCCGTTGCAAGGTCGCTGCCGGCAGCGAGGTGCACGAGCTCGAACGCCGTGAAGTCCGGCTCACCGTCGTCCAGCGGCGGCGTCTCGCCGCGGAACTGCGGCTCGAACGCGACGATGCCGAGTGACTGAGCGAGCACATCGATCGCCGGGACTCCCAGCCGGCCCACCGCGCGTGCGCGCGTGGCACCCGCTCCGCGCGGCAATACCGCACGAGCGGCGGCGGGCGTGAGGCGGACTTCCAGCACATCGCCGCGGTAGCAGGGTGCCACCACCCGTGAGCCCGGCGTCCACACCGGCAGGTCGATGCCCGCCGCTCGCGCCGGGAGGGCGAGCGGCGCGAACAACAGTGCGGACAGGGCGATGAGCGGGGTCGGGTTCGGGCGCATGGGTGGGGGGCCCGGCCGGGGTCCTGGGTGGCAGGAGGCGACGGCCGAGCGTCTCATGATGGTAGCCAGCCGGCGCGGGCTGCGCCAGCCCGGCCTGCGCGCCATGCGGTAATATGCGGGTCAAGCACCGGGCGCCTTGACGGCCGCGCGTGGCGCCCCGAAACTCATTCACGACAACTCCCCCGGCGCCTCGCGCGCCCACTTGCCCCCTGACCGCGCGGAGAACATGGCAATATCCGA
>JAYVCN010000222.1:0-6618 GCA_043749875.1 Candidatus Eiseniibacteriota bacterium
CGCCGTGCGCGTGCTGTCCGATGCCGAGAAGCGCAGTGGGCGCACTGGCCTGCGCGTGCTGTTCGCCGACGAGTCGCTGCGTGCGGGTTCGCCCGCCGACACCACCTCCGCGCTGGCCGTGCTCACCGAGTTGAGCGCCGACAACGCGCGCCGTCCCGACGAGCGCGTGGCCGCGGCGCGACGGGCGTGGGCCGCGGTGCAGGCGTCGGGCCGCGAGGCCGAGTGGGCGCCCAAGCTGGCGCAGGCGCTGCGCGAGGTCCCCGCCGATCGCTGGGGTCCGGACTTCCTGCTGGCGCTCGTGCGCGCGCTGGAGCACTCGGGCCATCTGTCCGAGGCGCGCGCGCTGCTGGCGGCGAACCCCGCGCTCGAGCAGCGCATGCCGGAGCTCAAGCTCGAGCACGCGCTCGGGCTCGCACGCGAGGGCGCGCTCGCAGCGGCGCTGCCGTTGCTCGATTCGCTCACACACGCGTGGCCGGCCGCGCGCTTCATGCTGGCCGAGGTGCAGTTTTTTTCGGGCGAGCTCGATTCGGCGCAGGCCAACTACACCCGCGTCGCCGACCAGCCGAACGATCCCGACGCGGCGGCCGCACTCGACCGCATGTACCTGCTCGAGGAATCGCCGAGCTCGCCGCAGCGGCCGATGCTGGGACAGATCGCGTACGAACGCTGGCGCGGCCGGCGCGGGGCGGCCGCATTGCTGGCGGACTCGCTGTGGCGCATGCAGGCACCGCACGGCCCGTATGCCGCACGCGCGGGTCTGGAGCTGGCCTCGCTGCGCGTCGAAGCCAACGACGCACGCGGGGCGCTGGCGCCCCTGCTGGTGGTGTGCGATTCGCTCCCGGACGACCGCCTGGCACCGCTCGCGCGCCAGCGCGCCGGTGACGCGTATTCGCTCCTGGGCGACGACACGCACGCGCTGGCCCAGTACGAGGAGTGCCTGGCGCGCTATCCTCGGGCGTGGAACTCGCCCGAGGTGCGCCGCCGCGTGGAGCGGCTTCGGAAGGAGAAACGCCTGTGAGCGCCCGCGCTCGCGAGGCGAGCGAGCCATACGAACGAACAGAAACACCTGTGACCCCGGCCGATCCGTGGAACGAAGGGAAGGATGCGATGCCACGACTGAACGCACCGCGCGCCATGCACCGCGGCGGCTTCTCGCCATTAGGGCCCCTATCCGCCGCAGGCGCGCTGTTGGGCGTGCTCGCGATGGTGTTGCTCGCCGTGGTCACACTGGGGCTGGCGTTGCTGATTCCCGGCGCACGCCGGAGCGTGCGCATCTTCCGCTCGGGTGGCGTACCACCGCGGCCCGTACCGACACCGTCGGCGCGGCCCGATGCGGTGCCCAGCACGGTGTCCGCAGCCGGTGGCTCAGCCAAAACCCGCTCCTATGCGGAGGTTCTGGAACTCTGGCCGCTGCTGCTCGCCGCCTCGCTGCTGATCCCCGCTGTGGCTCAGGCCAAGCTGCTCGTGCCCATGGACGACTCGCAGGCGAATCACTTGAAGGCCTACGGGCTCACGTTCTGGGTGCTCGAGCGCGGGGTGAAGTGCGAGTGGCTGTTGAACTACCGCGGCGGCTCGTTCCTCTTGCCCGAGGACGCGGCCACGATCCGCGAGGCGAACATCCGCGGCGTCACGAGTCAGCCCATCTCGGGCGCCGAGGAAGCGAAGATCCGCGCCACCATCGCCGACGAGAACATGGACGCGGTGGTGCTCGAGAAGGCTCCGAAGATCGCGGTCTACATCCCGGCGAACACGCCGCCGTGGGACGACGCCGTGACGCTGGCGCTGCAGTACGCGGACATCCCGTACGCGAAGGTGTGGGACGAGGAAGTGCTGAAGGGTGATCTTAAGAACTACGACTGGTTGCACCTGCACCACGAGGACTTCACCGGCCAGCACGGCAAGTTCTGGGCGAGCTACCACCAGTTCCCGTGGTACCAGGAAGAAGAGAAGGTGCAGAAGGCCATGGCCGCGAAGCTCGGCTTCGCCAAGGTGTCGCAGTTGAAGGCCGCCGTGGCGGTGACGATCAAGGACTACGTGGCGCGCGGCGGGTTCATGTTCGGCATGTGCTCCGCCACCGACACCTACGACATCGCGCTCGCGGCGCAGGGGATCGACATCGCCGACGTGATCTACGACGGCGACCCGCCCGACCCGGGCGCACAGCGGAAGCTCGACTTCTCGCGCACCATGGCGTTCAAGGATTTCCGGCTCGAGCTGGACCCGATCCTGTACAAGTTCAGCGACATCGACGTGACGCAGGAGGCCGCGCAGCGCGGCCCGAACCAACTGTTCACGCTGTTCGACTTCAGCGCCAAGAACGACCCCGTGCCGTCCATGCTGGTGCAGGACCACGTCAATGGCGTGGCCGAGTTTCTTGGCCAGAGCACCGGGTTCCGGCGCAGCAAGCTCAAGTCCGGCGTCATCGTGCTGGGCGAGGTCGAGGGCACGGACGAGGTCAAGTACCTGCACGGCCAGTTCGGCCAGGGCACGTTCACGTTCCTCGGCGGACACGACCCCGAGGACTACCAGCACATGGTCGGCGACCCCGAGACCAAGCTGGACCAGTACCCGCACTCACCCGGCTACCGGCTGATCTTGAACAACGTGCTGTTCCCGGCGGCGGAGAAGAAGAAGCAGCGGACGTAGGGGGGCGGGATGGCCGCGCTATCGCACGCGCGTGTACTCGATCGTCAGCCCCGTGAGATCGCCACCGTCCGCCAACGGCCGCGACATGGCGAACACATGCCGGTCGGCGGACTCGAATCGCAGCGTGGTGCGATGGTTCAGCGCCGGCTGGCCCGGCGCCAGCTCCATCGGTACATCGAACGTGATGTCGTCGCCTGCGCCGTTGGGTACGCCGAGCCCGAACAGCACCTGCGTGTCGGACTCCTGGATGAACTGGAACGAGCAGCGCTGTTTGTAGGTGTCGTAGCCGTAGATGATGAGCCCCTTCACCGTGCGCGGACCGACCTGAAGCTCGGTGTCGGCGATGATCCAGTAGCCACCCAGCGTCACCCGGTACGTGGCGCGCCCGGGCATCTCGACCGGCTGCTTGCCCGGCGCGCTGATGATGCGATAGACCGTGGTCCATTCGCCGGCGAGCGTGGCAAGCCGATCGTGCTGGGGTGTCTTCAGGCGATCTCCTCGGGGAACAGTGTCCTGATGCGGGCACGCCGACGGCTTTCGAGCGCTTGCACGGTATCGGCAGCCACGCCGGAGCACGAGAGGGTTAGCTTGGCGCACGCACGCCCACCGCCGATCACGCCCCCCGAGCGGACACCCCGTGCAGACACAGCGCCCCGGGGTCCGTGCCGGACCTCGGGGCGCCTGCACTCAACTGAACTTCGGGCGCCCGAACCGCGGACGCTCGCGGGCTCGGCTACTTCTTCTTCTCCACCGGCGCCGGCTCGTCCTTCTGCACGAAGTGCCGCTTCTCGCGCTCGATCTTGAGCACTTCGGCGTTCGTCACCTTGAACTCGACGCGGCGGTTTTTCGCCTTGCCGAGCTTGGTGTTGTTCGAGGCGATCGGCACCATCGGGCCGTAGCCGACCGAGGTGAAGTGGCTGGCATCTAGCGCCGGGAACTTCTGCAGCAGGTAACCCAGCACGGACTTGGCACGCGCTTCGGACAGCGCCATGTTCTTCAGCTTGATGCCGGAGTTGTCCGTGTGGCCGCCGATCTCGAGCGTGAGCGTCGGATACTGGATCAGGATGCCAGCCACCTCGTCGAGGAGCGGGAAGCTCTCCGGCTTGATGGTCGCCAGGTTGACGTCGAAGTTGATGTTCTGGAGCCGGATCATGCCGGTGTCGAGCAACTGGATCTCCTTCTCGCTCACCTCGATCGGGCAGCCGTTCGCGTCCACCTTCAAGCCGGCGGGCGTGTTCGGACACTGATCGATGCCATCGGCGACGCCATCTCCATCCGCGTCCACCGGGCAGCCCTTCTTGTCCACCACGGCGCCCTTGGGCGTGTTCTCGCACTGGTCGAGACCGTCCAGGACGCCGTCACCGTCGCTGTCCATGGGGCAGCCCTTCACGTCGACCCTGGCACCCTTGGCGGTGCTGTCGCAGACGTCGATGCCGTCCGGCACACCGTCGCCGTCGCTGTCGATCGGGCAGCCATTCTTGTCGACCTTGGCGCCCTTGGGCGTGCCTTCGCACTTGTCGAGACCGTCGAAGACCCCATCGCCGTCGCTGTCGACCGGACAGCCCTTGGCGTTCACCTTGGCGCCGATCGGCGTGTTGGGGCATTCGTCGAGCCAGTTGCGCACGCCGTCGAGGTCCTGGTCCTTGGACTTGCCGCGCCACGACCACTGCAGCGCCGCCGTGGCAGCGATGTGATTGGAATAACCGTCGGAGTTCGCTTCGCGCAGCATGATGTCGCGCACTTGCAGCCGCAGCATCACGCGCTCCTTGCCCATCACGCTCATGAGCACGCCGGCGCCGGCGCTCGGGGCACCCCTGCGGCTGATGAGCCCCAGGTCCTTGTCCCGCGAGCGGCCGAAGCCGAGCCCGGTGATGATGTACGGCGTCACCCGCTCGGACGGGTCGCGCAGGCTCCAGCGCAAGTCCACGCCCGTCCACGTGAACGTGTGGGTCGCGTCGGGGAATGGAAACACGCGTTTGGTGGAGGTGCCGAGCCAAGCGCCTTCGAACGTCAGCCCCGTGGACCACCGGTAGCCGAGCGAGACATTGCCGAGCGGCGAGTTCTTGATGTGGTCACGCACGTCGAACTGCTGCCAACCCGCACCCACGGCAGCTTCCACCGGGTGCCCGGCGATCTGGGCGCGGGCGGAAGTCACCGCCAGCGTGGCCAGCAGGACGAGGAACGGCAGGCGCTTGAAGCCGGACATGGGTTACGGACCTCCTGGATCCCGGTGTGGTCGGAAACGAGGCGCGCCGAGGGCGCGGGGCTGGAGGCCCATACACGCGGAGAGAAAGCGGCCCAAGGCATGCGGAAAGCCGGTAAGTGTTAGCATCCGGCATCCGGCAGGTCAACGAGCTCGGAGCGCTTGCGGCGGGGCGCCGGACGCGTGCGCTGCAGCCGCCCGGGCGGGCATGCCGCGAGCGGAGCGGGCGCTCCTGGCGCGGTGCGGAAACGGAGACCGACGTGGATGCGGACACCCGCAAGGCACGCATCGCGAAGTACAAGAGCGGCTACGCCGAGGTCGTCAACGCCCTCGCAGGCTTCCCCGACGACCAGCTCACCGCGCGGCCGTTCCCCGACAAATGGACCGCCGCGGAGATCGTGCACCACCTGGCCGACAGCGAGACCCAGAGCGGCACGCGGCTGCGGAAACTCCTCGTCGAGCCCCACCCTGTGTTGCAGGCATACGATCAGGACGAGTGGACGAAGCAGCTGCACTATCAAGCGCGCCCCATCGGGCCGGCCCTGCTCGCGGTCCGCGCCGCGCGCGAGACCACGGCGCAGCTCCTCGACCTCATGAGCGAGGCGGACTGGCGCAAGCTCGGCTGGCACTCCGAGGGCGGCAGCTACCACAGCGAGCGCTGGCTCGAGATCTACGCCGAGCACGCGCACGGTCACGCCGCGCAGATCGCCCGGCTCAAGGCGGCGCTCGGCAAGTGATCTGGCGCTGCCGCGACCTCGCATTCGACCTGTCGCAGCGGGTGCGGGTCATGGGCATCGTCAACGTGACGCCCGACTCGTTCTCGGACGGCGGCCGCTACCTGGATCCCGCCGCTGCCATCGAGCGCTGCCACGAGCTGCTGGCCGAGGGCGCCGACATGCTGGACCTGGGCGCGGAAAGCACGCGCCCGGGCTCGCTGCCCGTGGCGGCAGACGAGCAATGGCGGCGACTCGAACCCGTGTTGCAGTCGCTAAGCAAGGCACGGCCGGAGGCCGTGCTCTCCATAGACACGCGCACGGCCGCAGTGGCCGAGCGGGCCCTGGCGCTGGGCGTGCGCATCGTGAACGACGTCAGTTCGCTGTCCGACCCCGCCATGGCCGCTGTCGTGGCGCGCACGGGCGCCGGGCTGGTGCTCATGCACATGCGCGGCACGCCCGAGAACATGCAGCGCGACACGGCATACGGGGACGTCACCCTCGAGGTCGCGGCGTTCCTGGGCGAGCGGCTGGCGCGGGCCGAGGCAGGCGGCGTGGCGCGCGAGTGCGTCGCGTTCGACCCCGGCATCGGCTTCGGCAAGTCGGCCGCAGGGAGCGTGGAGCTGCTCGCACGGCTCGCAGAACTCGTGGCGCTGGGCCGACCGGTGCTGGTGGGCGCCTCGCGCAAGAGCTTCCTCGGCAGGCTCAGCGGCGACGACGGCCCCTCTGCAGAGCGCGTCCCCGCCAGCCTCGCCGCCGCCGCGCTGGCGGTGTTCGAGGGCGCACAACTGTTGCGCGTGCACGACGTGGCGGCAACCGTGCGCGTGGCTCGCGTGGCCGAGGCGGCGCGAGCGGCGCGTCGAATTCGAAAGACTTCTGGTACCGTTGACGCACCATGACACCCGTCCACCCGTTCTGGCTCCTCGATGTCGTCGACATCCTGATCGTCGCGGCGCTCTTCTACCGGCTGCTGTCGCTGGTGCGGGGCACGCGGTCGGCGCAGATGATCGTGGGGCTGCTGCTCATCGCCGCGGTCGGGTTCGTGGCCAACTACTT
>JAYVCN010000223.1:0-3199 GCA_043749875.1 Candidatus Eiseniibacteriota bacterium
CCTCGACTTCGAGCCTTGTCGCCGAACTCGAGTCGAGCGCGCGCACCGCCAGCGCGAGGGCAGGGACGTCCACCCAGACGGTGCCCGAACGAACGAACACGCCGTCCGAGAGGAACGCGATGCGATAGCCGAGCGACTCGCCGGGACGCACATCGATGTCCTCGAAGAGCACACGACCGAGACTGCCCGGGACCACGCGTGCGCGCTCGGTCCACTCGTCGTCGTCGCGCGTGCGTTCGATCGCGACCTCCGGCGCACTGCCAGAAAGCCGCCATTCCAGCGTCACGCGTTCGGGCGTCGCCTCGCTGCGCGCGAGCGAGGACTGGACGGGGACGGGCACGTCGGTGCGCAGGAGCTGCGCGTACATGTCCGTACCCACCCCGGAACGCCCATCCTGCCACACCGCCACCGCGACTCCAGGCGCGAGCGTGACCACCCGAGGAGCAGCCTGAAGACCCGGCGCAGTGCACAGCGCATAGCCGTCAGCCGGGATCCCCGCCGGCCGGATGCCATTCGCGAGCGCGCGCGATGCGAAGATGTCGGCTTCGGTGGCGCCGCCGCGGCGATCGCTCCACACGATCATCGCACCGCGCATCCCGTCCGTCGTCGCGACGAATCGATCGAGGACCGCGGCCGGACCGACCAGCGGATTCCCGGCTGGATCCCAGCCGGGTGAGGGCGCACCATCCGGACCGAGCCCAGTGCCACGAATCGTCCCCGCCAGATCGGACGTCGTCCACAGGAATACCGACGCTCCCGACGGGTCCACCGCCACATGCCACTGAGGCGTGGTCGCGAACCGCACCCCTGCGGCCGGGGCGCCCGCCGCGGGCGTGCCGTCCGGGTTCCAGTGGAACACGGTCGGGAATCGAGCATACGTGGCCGGGTCGATGCTGGCGTATCCCACGACCAAGCTGCCATCGGCCGCGCGCACCATCTCGCACTCCCTGGGCGCCGCTACGCTCGCAAGCGTCACCGGGACCTCCCCGCCCACGCGCGCGTGCTGGTAGGTGGTATGACCCACACATGAGGAGTAGGCCAGCGCCATCACACCGCCGCCGCCATCCGCTATGGCGAGCACGTCGGGGGAGCCCGACGAGCAATAGCCGAGCCCCACGAAAACATCGGGCACGCCCGCGGGATCCACCCGGCGGAAGTACGCGGGGCCCCCGGAAAGGCAGAACCCGTCGTGGCAGCCATATGAATTGTCCGCCCCGACGATGTCGCACCCGCCGCGAGCATCGGGCTCGAGCCCTCGTAGCGAGACCGCGGTGCCCTGCCTCGTGAGCCGGTCGTCGTAGCCCTGGGTGACGACGACGCCATCGCCTGGCCACACGGGGTCGATCGTGCCCGCCGGCAGGATGTGCTGCGCGCGCACGGTGAGCGTGCCGGCGTCGTACCACGCCGCGTAGCAGCCGCCAGCACCGTCCGGAACGACGCGCACGTTCGACTGGTCGGCCGTGCCGCTCGCCGGTTGAACGCCATCGGCAGGCCACCCAGGCGTGAGGGTGCCATCCACCCGAAGGCGCTGCACCCGCACCCGACGCGGAGACTGGCTCAAGTCCATCCAGCCCACGAGCACGGCACCTGGGCCGTCCGCGGTCACCGACTGGAGTTCCTTCGCACCCGGCGCCACGCACACGGGCGCCCCGTCCACGGGCCAGACCGCGGCAGCAGGGCTCGGGGCGAAAAGTCCCAGCACCGCGAGCAGCGCGCACCACTTCATCGGAACGGTCATGACCCGACCTCCTCGATTCCCGCGCGCCGCTCCGTGGCCTCGCTATTCTACTGCCATGGCCGGCTAGCCGATGAACACTTTCGGCAGCATGCGTTGCAGCAGGATGATGAACGCGCCCATCAGGCTCTCGCCCGCGATGATGCCGGACGACGCGGCGACGCGGTACTTCCGGTCCCACTCCGGCTTGAGCTTCACCAGCACCAGCGCCACCACCGAGCCGATGAAGAACGAGATGGAGTTGAAGCCATTGATGGTGAACGCCAACCCGAGCCCGGTGGGTGACGGGATGAACTTCTTCTGCTTGGGGAACCAACGCTCGAGCAGCACCAGCACGATACCGAGCAGCCCCCCCACGAGGATGCCCATCTGGGCGCTGTGCGGCAGCGACTGCGGGCCCTTGCCGAGCAACTCGGCCACGGCCTTCCACACCAGCGCTGCCGGCGCCGGCCATTTCTCGGTGCCCAGCTCGTCCGGGCTCTTGATGAACAGGAAGAACGTGGGCACCACGATGAAGCCGCCCGCCAGCACGCCCAGGAACTGCGCGATGAACTGCTGGCGCGGGTTGGCACCGAGCAGGTAGCCGCTCTTCAAGTCAGTCAGTAGATCGCCCGCATGACTCGTCGCGCCCGACGTGATCTGTGCCGTGAGCAGGTTGACGACGTTGTCGCCGGGCTTGATGGCACCGAACGTGAGCTGCGTCATCTTGCTCATCGGGCCGACCGGCGTGGTGTCGGTCTCGCCGGTCACACGGCACGCGACGATGACGAGGAAGAACGTGGCCAGCACCGCGATGCAGCCCATCCACCACGCGATGTGCATGTAGAGCTGGCCCATGGTCACGACCGCCGCGCCCACCGCGAGGAACCCGCCGATGAACCACGACGACGGCACCTCGATCTTCTCCATGGCCTCGTTCTCGGGCTTCGTCCTGGAGCCGAACAGCGCCGTGATGGTGCTGAACGAACGCACCACGGCGGGCCAGTTGAAGATGAACAGCAGCAGCCCGCTGGTGACCATCATGGGCACGCCGATCCACAGCGACCAGCGCGAGATGTTGCGGAATGTGGGCGGCGAGGTGATGTCGCCGTTGCCGAGGAAGATCGGCGCCAGGACGGCGTAGTTGACGATGGCGCCCAGCAGCAGGCTCCACGCCTGCCGGAAGCTGATGAGCGCGCCGCTCGCCATGATCAGGAACGAGCCCTCGAAGCGCAGCGTCAGCTCGTGCGCGGTGTAGTTGCCGATGTGGATCCACTGCGTGCCGAACGTGGACGGGATGAGCGGGTAGAACCGGCCCTTCCAGTCGCCGTCTCGCAGGAACGCGGTCGCCGCGCCGAACAGCCCGGCCCAGCCCAGCGCGCGCGCCTGCCCCGCCCCCTCCGTGGTCTTGGCGTGCAGCGTGCGCAGCGTGGTGGCGGCGGCGATGCCGCTCGGGAACGGCAGCTGCTCGATGTTGATCATCTG
>JAYVCN010000224.1:0-2518 GCA_043749875.1 Candidatus Eiseniibacteriota bacterium
CAGATGAGTCTCTTGACAATGCCTCGGCGGTCGAAGGATACTTCAGCATATGGTGAAGTATTCGCCCGGCATTGATGACACGTTGAGAGCGCTGGCGGACCCCACGCGCCGGGCGATCATCGAGCGCCTGACGATCGGCGAGGCCTCGCTCAGTGAGCTGGCGGCGCCGTTTGCTATTTCCTTGCCCGCCATTCACCGGCACGTCGAAATTCTTGACCGTTCGGGTCTCGTTTCCTGTACAAAACGGGGGCGCGTGCGCCACTGCCGGTTGGAGCCGCGAGCTTTCGAGCCGCTGGCCGGCTGGATCGACCAACGCCGCGCAGAGTGGGACCGCCGGTTCGACGCGCTTGAACAACACCTGGCAGAGGAGCCCAAATCATGACCATGCCCGTTCAGATCGAAACCATTGTCCTTCGACGGACGTTCGACGCGCCCGTGGAGTGCGTCTACCGCGCCTGGACGGAGATCGCCGAAATATCTAACTGGTGGACCTGCGGCGAGGGGCTACCAGGCACAATCCTCGAGCTCGACGTGCGGGTCGGTGGGAAGATGCGCGTCTCCTTCGGTAATCCCGGGGAGGAACCCTCCCTCCACACCAGCGAGTATCTGGAAGTGGTCCCGAACAGCAGGCTGGTGTTCAACATGACGCGGGTCAAGGCGGGCGTCGTGCGCGCTGAAACACGCTGCACCGTTGAGTTCCACGACCTGGGCGGGCGGACCGAAATCGTCCTGACCGACAGCGGGATGGGCGGAGCTTCGAACGAAAAGGGCTGGACGCCTACACTCGCGAGCCTCGGCCGCTGGTTGGCGAGTGGCGACGCACTGGCGTGAGTTCGCGCCGCGATTGAATTCGACCGACTGGTAGCAGCTGTCCAGACTGCTGCCGAACATAAAGGAGACCACGTATGCCTCGAGTACATGTCCTGGTTGGCACCCGCAAGGGCGCATTTGTCTACAGTTCGGATGAGAACCGCGAAAACTGGCAGATCTCCGAGCCGATGATGCCGGGCTGGACCGTCCAGCACATGGCCGCCGAAACGCGGCGTGGCGAATCGCGGCTCTACGCCGCCGCCAGTCACTGGGCCTGGGGGCCGTCGGTTTCGCGTAGTGACGACGGCGGCAAGACCTGGGACCAGCGCAGCCCAGGCCTCGCTTTTCCGGCGGATATGGGACTGGCCGTCGGTTACGTCTGGCACGTGGAGCCGGGTCACGAATCGCAGCCGGGCGTGATCTACGCCGGTACGCAGCCTGCGGCGATGTTCCGCAGCGACGACTGGGGCGAATCCTGGGCGCCCGTCGAAGCGATCACACGGCACAAGCTGCGCCCGCTCTGGGGGCCGACGGGTTCCGTCGGAGAGTCGTCGTTGCATTCGATCCAGGTGGATCCGCGGGACGCCAAGCGGGTTTTCATTTCGATCAGCTCCGGCGGGAGCTACATGACCGAAGACGGCGGCGAGACCTGGACGCTGTGTTCTCACGGAGTGGTGGTCACCACTCCGGCGGCAAAGGCTTTCCTGGCCGAAATCGCCGAGATGTTTCCGAACCCGGAACTGCCGGAGGGCGTGGACCCGGCGGCGCTGGACGAGTTCCACAAGCTACGGCTGGACCGCAAGAACCCCGATCGGCTCTGGGGCCAATCGCACGTCGGCGTGTTCAAGTCGGAGGATCGCGGTCAGCATTGGGAAGACGTGACCAACGGCTTGCCGTCGTTCCACGGCTTCCCGATCGCGGTGACCAAGCGTGGGCCCGACCGTGTGTTTGTCATGCCGCTGGAGTTCGAAGCGAACAACTTCCGCGTTTGTCCCGGCCAACTGGCGGTTTACCGCACGGATGACACTGGCAAGACGTGGGAGAGGCTGACGAACGGCCTCCCGGGGCCGCACAACTACCAGAGTGCCTACCGCCAGGCGATGGACACGGACGGAGCGGAATCGGAAGGCGTGTACCTGGGCACGACGAACGGCGAGGTGTACTACGGAAAGGACGGCGGCGACCAGTGGCTGCGGCTGCCCGGCACCCTGCCGCCAATTCTCTCGGTGACGGCGTTCGAAAGCAGCTCCGCCGGGCTGTAGGGCGGTGCTGCGACGCAAACGAAGAGGGCCGCTCATCAAGCGGCCCTCTTCGTGTTGGTGCTAGCCTCGGGATGTCACGCCCGAATGTCCCGCAGGTGCTGCTGGAGGTCGATGTAGTGGTCGGCGGCCTTTCGCAGGTTGCCGGCGGTGCTGTTGCCGACAGCGACGACTTCGACGCGCACACCCTTGCTCTGAACGACTTCGACGAGCCTCTGGAAGTCGCCGTCGCCGGAGATCAGGCAGACCACATCGAGACGGTCAAGCATTTCCATGACATCGAGGGCCATTTCGATATCCACGTTGGCCTTGATGGTGCCGTCCTGGAAGCGCTTCAGTGGCTTGGTCACCACCTTGTAGCCCTTATCAAGGAACGGCTCCACGAAGCGTTGGGTTTCGATGCTCACGCCCGGGTCATCGTGGACGGGGGAGTAGGCGATGGCGCGCAC
>JAYVCN010000225.1:0-3933 GCA_043749875.1 Candidatus Eiseniibacteriota bacterium
CGTGCACCGAGCCCTCGGGCACGTCCACGTCCATCGGTTCGAGCGTTGTGAATGTGGCCAGCGTACCGTCCTGGTAGCGCGTCACGAACTCGGCCCAGAAGCCCGAGCGGGGGTGATCGTAGAACATCGCGTAAGCGCTCTCGGCCGGGTGGGCGTACAGCGCCAGCGTCAACTCGGGCATCTCGCGCACCAGGTGGACACCGGCTTCGACGAAGCCCGCATTCGCGAGCTGCCGGTCGGCAGCGTCGCGTAGCTGCGCATTGCGCCAGCGCGGCTCGGCGACGCGCACGAGATAGATGCGGTCCGGCTGCGCACTGAGCGCCTGCGGGCGGAGCTTGCCGCCCAGGTAGCGAACGCCCAGCGCGCGAAGCGCGGGCCAGGCCAACAGGAAGGCCACCAGCCCAAGGGGCCACAGCCAGATCGAGTCCACGTGGTCCTCCTATGCAAGAGTGCCTGACGGGTCAGTGCCCGAGCGCCGGACGCGCCACTCCAGTGGCCCCGGACGACTCACTTTGCACGCTCGTTCTCGGCACGCAGGGAGCCCCGGTTGAGCCGAATCACGGCTTCGCCGACCTGACACCTCGCTGCGCGGGCGCGACAGTTCCGCGCCGACTGCGCCGGGCTCAACCACAGTACGAGCCTGAGAGACTGCTCGAGCTGGACGGGCCAAGTGCTTGCGAATACCCACGCAACCGGGCCGGCTAGCGGCGCTCCGAGAACCGGTCCGTGGCGGCGACGAGGGCGCGAGAGTTGGGTGGGTCGAATGCACTGTGGCCCGAGTCGGCGGTGATCACCAGTTCGGCCTCCGGCCACGCCCGGTGCAACGCCCACGCGCTCTCGGCCGGGCACACCACGTCGTAGCGGCCCTGCACGATCACGGCCGGGATGTGCCGGATGCGTGGCACGTCGCGCAGCAACTGGTCATCGGCGTCGAGGAAGCCGCGGTTCACGAAGTAGTGCGCCTCGATGCGCGCGAACGCGAGAGCGAACTCGTCTTCTTCATAGTGGCTCTTGAGATCCGAGTCTGGACATAGCTTGCTCGTGGCTCCCTCCCACCCGGCCCACAGTCGCGCGGCGGCCAAGCGCACGTCGCGGTCCGGGCTCGTCAAGCGTGCGTGGTAGGCCGTCACCAGGTCACCTCGCTCGGACGGCGGGATGTGATTCCAATACGGCTCCCACAGGTCCGGGAACAATGCCGAGGCACCGCGCTGGTAGAACCACTCGATCTCCTGGCGGCGGAGCAGGAAGATGCCGCGCAGCACGAGCTCGCTGACGCGCTCGGGGTGCTTCTGTGCGTAGGCCAGCGCCAGTGTGCTGCCCCAGCTGCCACCGAACACCTGCCAGCGCTCGAGCCCGAGGTGCACGCGCAGCCGCTCGATATCGGCGACCAGGTCCCAGGTGGTGTTCTCCTCGAGGCACGCGCTCGGCGTGCTGCGCCCGCAGCCACGCTGGTCGAACAGCACCACGCGGTAGCGTTCCGGGTGGAAGAAGCGCCGCATGCCCGGCGACGTGCCGCCGCCGGGACCGCCGTGCAGGAACACGACCGGCTTCCCGTTCGGGTTTCCCGACTGTTCGTAAGCGATCTCGTGCAGGTCAGACACCTTGAGCCGTCCGCTGTCGAAGGGCTCGAGCGGAGGATAGGCCCAGGTGAGCGGATCTTTGAGTGGACTCTCCATGCGAGGCCTCCGGGGGTGTGACGCGCTGCGACGAGATCGGGGCTTTGGACAACGTCACACATGACTCGCCCCGGTGACGCTCGCGCACGCGCGCGGCGCCACCGGGGCGGGAAGCGGGACGCCCTGCTACTGTCTTAATACGAGAGGCGAACCATCACTTCATCATCACGATGCGTGAGTTGAGCACACGGCCGCCTGCCGTGAAGCGCACGAAGTACATGCCGCTCACCGGCGCCGAGCCGTCGTCGTTCACCGTCCACGCCGCGGCGTGCCAGCCCGCGGACTGCTCGCCATTGGCGAGCGAGGCCACGCGGCGGCCGGTCACGTCATAGATGCTCACTTCCACGCGCGCCGCCTGCGGCAGGCCATAGCGGAAACGCGCGCTGCCCGATGCCGGGTTGGCGCTCGTGACGTTGAACGCCAGCTCGGTGGGCAACGAGGGTCCCACGGCCACCGGCGTGCAATCGAGGGCATTCGGGCCGAGGTCCTTGAACGGCAGGTTGGTGAGGTTGGTGAACGTGAGCGACGCGATGTCCCAGCCGTTCGCGCCCACGCCCGCATCCGAGGCGACACGGAAGCGGATCCGCACCGTCTGGCCCGCATACGCTGTGCCGAAGCTCGCGACCACCGTGCTGAGTGCCGGATAGCCGGGACTCTGGCCCACGTACGCCGCGCGGCCGCTGAGCGGATTGCCCGATCCGGTGAACAGGGGCGCGCCGTAGCCCGGCGCGAGCACGCCGAGGCCGACGTCGTTCCACGTCGTGCCGTTGTCCGTGGAGATCTCGACCACGCCGCCGTCGTAGAAGTTCGTGGCGTCCCGCTCGAAGTCCCATGCCGTCTGCATGGAGAATGAGAAGTTGCCGCTGGCCGCGACTTGCAGTGGCGGCGAGGTGAGCGTGTGGTCGGCGCTGTCACCGCAGTCGGGGCCATTGAAGCGATGGTCGAGCGCGCCCGCTTCGACCGTACGCCACTGGCCATCGGCGAGCGGCGTGCCCGCCGCGACCCACGGCTGCGTCAGCGTCTCGACGTTCTCATTCGCCGACGGCACCTCGTCGGTGTTGCCACGCGCGTAGAGCGTCGAGGTGCGCGGGCCCGCGACCGCGAGGTCGACATCCGAATAGCTGGCGATGACGTCAATCAGCTCCTGGCCCGAGGCGCCGAGGAGCTGGACCGGCAGCGTCAGCGCCGCGGTCGCGAGCGGGGCCATGGCCGCGAACGTGCCCGTGTTGCCACCCGGAAACAGGACGTGGCCATTCGAGCTCGACAGCGACAGCGTCGTATGGCTGAGGGCGATCGAGCCGGTGTTCTTGAGCGTCACCGCCACGTGTCCGACCTCACCGTTGTCGAGGTAGCCGTCGAGATCGCAGTTGTGCAGGTCCACGCTCAGCGTCTTCGACAGCACGGCCAGGTTACCGCCGGTGACGTAGCTCTCGACCACGCCGGAGTTCGTGGCATCGAAGCGATTCGGTGCCACCGCACCGACTCCGGCGCCGCGCTTGGCGAACGCCGTCCAGAACGCACGGAAATCGTTCGGATCGGTTGCGAACGCGGCGGCCAGGAGCGCGTCGCGGGCCTCGAGCAGCGTGGGCGCATTGGGCGTCAGCTTGTAGGCCGCGACCAATTCGTCGCGCATGTGCTGCTGCGCCTGGGCGAACGTCAGCCGGCCGCTGTCGCGCAGCAGTGCCGAGTAGCATTCCCACAACATCGTGCACCACACCTCGCCGGTGTTGTGCACCTCGGCATTATTGCTGCCCGTCTGGCCGAACGCCGTCGGGGGGCCGGCCGGCAGTGCGATGCCGTTCTGGATGTGATGGAACGTGAGTGCGTTCTTGGTCATGTCCGCTGAGTACGGCACGCGGCGGATACCGAAGTAGAACCCATTGGAGGTGCCGACCGACGGGTAGAGCGCGTAGCCGGCGAGGGCGTACACGCCATTCCAGTTGGTGTTCGCGGACACCAGGATGTCCTCAGGACGCACGGTGATCAGCATGGCGTGGAAGTCCGCCCAGCCCTCGCCGAGGCCGCCGGCCATGCTCGTGGACAGCCCCGCGGCATTGCCGATCAGGCGGTTGCTGATGAAGTGTCCCCACTCGTGCGCCATGATCTGGTTGTCGATCGTGCCGTCGCGGCTGAGCGACGCCTGGCGGAGCATCTGCAGCGTCACCGGATTGCTGATCAGCGCATTCTTGAGCGCGTTCGCGGTGGCGAGCGTCACCGACAGGACCGGGATGGTCACACCGCCGCCGGTACCCCCGAG
>JAYVCN010000226.1:0-4141 GCA_043749875.1 Candidatus Eiseniibacteriota bacterium
GGGAGCCTTGCCCTCGAAGAACTTGTGCACCAGCGTCACCGAGCGGCTCGCGAGGTTGCCGAGCTTGTTGGCGAGGTGCGTGTTCACGTGCTCCACGAACTGCTCCACCGTGAACTCGCTGTCCCGCCCGGTGGGGAACGAGTCGAGCAGGTAGAAGCGCAGCGCGTCGGCACCGAACGCCTTGCTCATCTCGACCGGGTCGACCAGGTTGCCGAGCGACTTGGACAGTCGCTCGCCGCGCGCGTAGATGAATCCGTGCACGAACACCTGCCGGGGCAGCGGCACGCCCGCCGCAAGCAGCAGCGCGGGCCACAGCACGCAGTGGAAGCGGCTGATGTCCTTGCCGATCAAGTGGAGCGCATTGGTGTAGTACGCGCCCTTGGTGCCGGCCCATGCCGCACCCGGCCGGCCCTGGCCGTCGAGGTCCTTGAACTCGTCCTCGCGCGCTGCGCCTGGACCACCCACGTCCTTCTGCTTGGCGAGCCACCACAGTGAGTACTTGCGCTCGGGCCAGCCGATCGCCGACAGGTAGTTCAAGAGCGCGTCGGCCCACACGTAAGCCACGTGACCTTCGCTGCCCTCGATCTCGCTTGGCAGCGGAATGCCCCACGCCAGGTTCGGGCGCGACACGCTGATATCCTGGAGTCCGCCCTTGATGACGTTGACGACCTCGTTCCGGCGGTAGTCGGGCCAGATGAAGTCGGGATGCGCGTCCAGGTGCTTGAGCAGCGCGTCATCGTATTCGGACAGGCGAAAGAAAAAATTGCTCTCCTTGACGGCCTTGGGCTTCACCTTGTGTTCGGGGCAGCGGCCCTGCTCGTCGAGGTCCTTGTCGGTCTTGAACGATTCGCAGCCCTCGCAGTACAGGCCCTCGTAGGATTCCTCGTAGAGCACCGGCCGGCCGGTCTTGGGGGAGAGGCCGTCTTTGAGACGGCGGAACAGCTCCTGGACCGCAAGCCGATGCTTATTGTCGGTGGTGCGGAAGAACTGGTCGTACTGGATGTCGAGCGCCTGCCACGCGGCCACGAACGTCTGCGACAGCTCGTCCACGAACGCGGCGGGCGTCTTGCCCGCGGCGGCGGCGGCGCGGGCGATCTTCTGACCGTGCTCGTCCGTGCCCGTGAGGTAGTAGGTCGCGTCGCCCTTCTGCCGGTGGCGGCGGGCGATGGCGTCGGCCAGCACCTTCTCGTAGGCGTGGCCCAGATGAGGCCGGCCATTCACGTAGTCGATGGCGGTGGTGATGTAGAAGCGGGACACGTGGGCTCCGGAGGGGGTGGCAAGCGACGGCGGAGCAGTATAGCGGAAATGGCCGCAGCGTCCGGACGGGCGCTGGAAGGATGCGCGGGCTTGGAACTTGCGTTCGGCACCCGGCGACCTCGCCCGAAAACGCGAACCGCGGCGGGCCACCCCCCTCGGTGGCGCCGCCGCGGTCGCGGTGTTACCCAGTTACTCGATCACGACCTTGCGCGTCTCGAGCGCCCTGCCGTTCGCGGTGAGCCGGGCGAAGAACACGCCGTGCAGGCTACCGCCCTGCTCGTCCATGCCATCCCAGTTGGCGCGGAACATCCCGGCCGCGGCCTCCTGGTCGATCAGCGTGCGCACCGAGCGGCCCTGCACGTCGTAGATGCGCAGCGCCACGCGCGCAGGGTTCACGAGCGAGTACTGCAGCACCGCGCTCGCGCCCGGATTCCTGCCGAGGATGGCGAGCGCCGGGCCGCGGGCGGCCTGCTGCTCGAGCGCTGTGGGCGCCACGGAATCGTCGGCGCCGCCAGCCGGGTGGTCATCGCCACCGCGGCCAAGGCCCCGAACCTCACCCACGACGTGGTGCTGGTGGTCACGCGGGTTCTGCGGCGGGGCCACGTACGGGAAGCGCGGCAGGAACGGCATGTCGTTGGCGTCGACGCCGTCACCGAGCTGGTTGTTGGGCGCGACGTTGAAGCCGGGCACCAGGACGCCGGCCACGACGCGCAGCTCGATGTCCACGACGTCGTCCGCCAGCCGGCGGCCGTTGGGGAAGCCCGCGATGTCACCCGCCAGCACGCCGAAGCGGTTCGGCTTCGCCGCCGGGGGAATCGCCATGTTGAGCCGCAGCATCTCGCCCGGGGCCACGTTCGGCGGCTGGTTCAAGCCGGGCACGCCAGTGGCGAACACGGTGACGAGATCGTTGCGCGGCGCAGGTGGCACGTTGAGGCCGAACAGCGCGTGCAGCAACGTCGCGACCTCTGAGTTGACGACATAGGTGCCAAAGTTCGCCACGTCGTTGGCCGGTTCGCTGGCGTTGAACAGATCCTTCTTGCCGAGCGGGATCACCACCTCGTTCACGAGCGGCATGCCGAGGCGGGACACCTGCAGCTCCGGGCCCGAGAAGCTGATCGTGCCGTCGCCGTTGATGACGCTGTTCTTGAGGCGCTCGGCCGTGTCCCAGATGCCGATCACGTTGTTGCCGTGCGCGGGGTCCGGCGCAGCGCCGTCCTTCGTGAGCAATGTCTTGGGGATCTGCAGCACGATGCTCATGACGTTGAAGCCGCCCACGCCGTCCACGGCCGTGCTCGCGCTGCGCGGGTCCCCGCGCAGGCCGGACTTGTCGAACGAGGCGCCGAAGTCCATCGGGGGTCTGCTGGCGCCCGGGCGCAGGCTCAGCAGGTCGAACGTCGCGGCCAGGTCGACGAAGAACGGATCGTCACGCGGGCCAACGAACACCTTGTAGCCGCCGGCCAGCGTCTGGATCGCGGACTGGGCGAGCGCGTTGTAGTCGGGCATCGAGATCGGGCCCACGAAGTAGGGTGCCACCTGCCCGCTGCCGATCACGGTCTCCTGGTTCGTGTCCACATTGATGCGCTTGAGCGTCCATGTCTGGCGCACGTTCAGGTCGGGGTCGGTGAGGCTCGAGACCACGCCGGTGTTGTAGAGGAACGTGTTCTCGTTCTGGCGCGTGGTGTGGAATGAGAACTCGAAGCGGATGTGCTTCTTTGAATCGCCGACGTTGTCGACATTCATGTAGTAGGTGGCGTTGTCGTCGAAGCTCGCGAAGTTCGGTCCGCTGTTGGGTTCGATCAAGGGCACCCAGTTGCCGACGATGGTCACGGCATCGGGCGCGTCGTTCGCCACCCATGCGTAGAGGTCGGTGTCGTCAGCGAGGCGGTCCTTGCTCGTGCCCGGCGCTTCGCTGTGGCTCGAGGCCATGGCGGGCGTGTGACCGAGCGCCACAAGCAGGGCGGCGCACATGAAGAGCGCCGCAAGGGTCTTGCGCTGCATCGCGGTGTTCCTTTCTGGCTCCCGGAGGAGCGGTGGTGGTTCGTTCGGTCGCTCTCGGGCGTCAGGACGCCCGCGGCCGAGTCGCGCAGCGCGAGGGGGACTCCCGAAGCGCTCTTCGACATCGACACTACGGAGCGGGTGGCGGGGCGGATGAGCGCGGCGTGAAAGCGCTGGGCTGAGGCGCCTGGGCCGGGGGCCCTTTTCGCCCTCTGAAAACGCGGCTCATCCGCGGGAGCGCCAGCTCCGTAGTGTTGCTGTATGAGCCCCGCACACGAACCGCCCGCCCGGACGAACGTCACGCGTTTGCGCCGCGTCTCCGCCCTGCTGCTCGTTCTGTGGGTGACGAGCTTCACGGCGGGACCTGCGTTCGCTCATCAGTACTGGCTCGCGCCGTCGCGCTACGACACGAAACCGAAGCAACCGGTCGAGGTCGGAGCCTTCGCGGGCACTGGGTTTCGTGGCGAGAGCAAACCGTGGTCGCCGGGGCGCTGCGTGCGGTTCGTGGCACGCACCTCCCGCTTGATCGACCTGAGCCGTGCTGCGGCCCCCGGCGAGACCACGTGGGCGCGATTCGCGCCGGCGGATGACGGCGGCGCGTTGCTCGCCTACGAGTCCGACTTCACGCCGATCGAGTTGGCCCCGGATCTGTTCGATGCGTATCTCGCCGACGAAGGGTTGGTGGACCCGCTGGCCGCACGCCGCCATGCGGGCACGCACGTGCCCGGCCGCGAGCGCTACCGCCGCTGCGCCAAGACCTGGCTCGCCGGCCGCGATCCGGCGCGTGCCACCGCACCGCTCGGGCTGCCCCTCGAGATCGTGCCGCTGGAGCTGCCCGGCAGCGCCGCGACGCTGCACGTGCGCGTGCTGTGGAACGGCAAGCCCCTGG
>JAYVCN010000227.1:0-13548 GCA_043749875.1 Candidatus Eiseniibacteriota bacterium
CCGTGCGAGCGCCAGGTCGAGCGGCGAGACGGCGAGGAACAACATCGCGAGCACAGCGCACCACGGCGACAACAGGTTCCATGCGAGCACGCCGGCGAGCGCCACCATGGCGATGCTCGCGGTGCAGCTGAGCAGCTCGCCCGCAACCGGGTCGTGCCGACCCGTGACGATCTGCGACAGTGCAACGAGCGATAGGAATGCGACGCGATGGACCCACGGGTAAGAGAACTCCAGCGTGTCGTCGTACATCGCTACGGTGCGCGGGAACCACGCCAATCCTTCCGTCGCGATGCCACGGCCGTACTTCGAGTAGAGCTGTTCGTCGGGCGAGCGCTCGGGGACGCCGAACCACACCACGCGCAGCGTCACCGCCAGCACGAACAGCGCGACGCACGCCGCGAGCGGCCCGTGTGTGGAGCGTCCGGAACGACTCGCTGCTGACGTTCCGCTCCGGGACGTGGCCTCGCCCGGCGCGGAGCGTCCGCTCACGAGTGCCCGCGCACCGGGTGCGGGCGGTACGGCGCTTCCATGGCCGCGACCTCGGCCTCGGTGAGCTGAACGTCGAGCGCCTGCACCGCGGTCTCCAGGTGCTCGGGCTTGGTGGCGCCGATGATGGGCGCGGTCACCGCCGGCCGCGACAGCAGCCACGCCAGCGCCGTCACCGCGGGCGACACGCCGCGTGCGGCGGCTACCGCACGATTCGCCGCCACGACCTCGGCGTCACCCGGCTGGTCGTAGAGCTTCTTCGTGTAGTCGTCGCTCGCATCGCGCGCCGTCGGTGCATCGACAGCGCGAGCCAGCCGGCCGCGCGCGAGCGGCGACCACGGGATCACGCCCAGCCCCTCCGCAAGGCACAGCGGCAGCACCTCGCGCTCCTCCTCGCGGTAGAGCAGGTTGTAGTGGTCCTGCATGCACACGTAGCGCGTCCAGCCGTGGCGTTCGGACAGCGACAGCGACTTCATGAGCTGCCAGGCGAACATCGAGCTGGCGCCGAGGTAGCGGACTTTTCCGGATTGCACCAGGTGGTCCAGGGCCGCCAGCGTCTCCTCGAACGGCGTGCGCTGGTCGAGGCGGTGGATCTGGTAGAGGTCGATCGCGTCGATATCGAGCCGCTTCAAGCTCGCTTCGCAGCCCTGCACGATATGCTTGCGCGACAGGCCGCCCATATTCGGCGTCTCGGGCGTGGAGCCCATGGGAAAGAACACCTTCGTCGCGATCACCAGCTCGTCGCGCCGTCCGAATTCGCGCAGCAGCTTGCCCGTGACTTCTTCGCTGCGCCCCACCGAGTACATGTCCGCCGTATCGAAGAAGTTGATGCCCAGCTCGATAGCGCGACGAAAGAATGGTCGCGCCGCCGCTTCGTCCAGGACCCATGGGCGCCACGCCGGGTCGCCATAGCTCATGCAACCCAGCGCGAGGCGCGAGACGACGAGTCCGGTGCGACCGAGTGTGGTGGTGTGCAAGGGAACCTCGGGATGTGGATGGGGAGAAGGTGGCTGAGGCGCCCGAAGACCCTGCCCTACGGCTTCGCCGCCAGCAACTCGTGCAGCTTCACGGCAGTCGCCCAGTTGCGCGTGGTCACCGCCTCCTTGAGCGCGCGGCTCACGGACTGCGGCAGCCGGCTCTCGAGGATGCCACCCGTGCACCACAGGTAGGCCGCGCGCTTGCCGAGCGCGATGGCGTCGTCGTCCCAGTCCTGTGCCAGTAGCAGCTCCAGCTTGGAGAGATCGGCGGCGTTCAGTGGCACGGCCACGAGTAACTTGGACGGGTCGTCCGCCACGTCGAGCAGCGTGTTCTCGGCGACCACCTTCGCCCACTCGGCCGCGGTCAGCACCACGACCCGCGCCGCAACGTCCAGTCGCAACAGCAACGCCTTCTCGATCCGCCCAGCCGCCTCGGCCGGTGTGTCCTTCGGCGCGGTGAACACCACGTTGCCGCTGTTGAGCAACGTGCGCACGTCGGTGTAGCCGAAGTCCTCGATGAGCGCTTTGAGGTCGGCCATGGGCACGCGCTTCGCACGCCCGACATTGATGCCACGGATGAGCGCGACCTGTCTGCCTTTGGCCATGGCCTAGAGCGCCTTCACGGCTTCGACGAGCTTGGAGACAGCACCCTTGGCGTCGCCGAACAACATCGAGCACCGCGGCTCGTAATAGAGTGCGTTTTCGATGCCCGCGAAGCCGGGGTTCATGCCGCGCTTGATCACGATCACGTGTCGCGCCTTGTCGGCGTCCAGGATGGGCATGCCGTAGATCGGGCTCGCCTTGTCGCTGCGTGCGGCCGGGTTCACCACGTCGTTGGCGCCGATCACCAGCGCCACGTCGGCGCGCTCGAACTCGGGATTGATCTGGTCAAGGTCGAACAATTGGTCGTACGAGACGTTGGCCTCGGCCAGCAGCACGTTCATGTGGCCCGGCATGCGGCCGGCCACGGGGTGGATGGCGTACTTCACGTCTACGCCCTTCTTGGTGAGCAGTTCGGCGAGCTCACGCACGGCGTGCTGCGCCTGCGCCACCGCCATGCCGTAGCCGGGCACGATGATCAGGCTCTGGATATTCGCCAGCAGCACGGCAGCGTCATCGACGCTCACCTCGCGCACGTTGCGCGTGGCGCCGGCCACGGTGCCGGCCGCACCGGCCGCGACCGGTGCCGAGCCGAAGCCGGCGAACAGGACATTGCCGAGCGAGCGATTCATCGCACGGCACATCAACATGGTGAGCAGCGTGCCCGACGCGCCCACCAGCGTGCCGCTGATGATGAGCGCATTGTTGTGCAGCACGAACCCGGTCGCCGCCACGGCGAGACCGGTGAACGAGTTCAAGAGCGAGATGACCACCGGCATGTCGGCGCCGCCGATGGGCGTGACCATGAGCACGCCGAACACGAGCGACACGCCGAGCAACGTATAGAACGCCGGGGGCCCGCCGCCCGAGAAGGCGAGCATGCCCACGAGTCCCAGCAGTACCAGGAACAGTACGAAGTTCACGGCCTTCTGCACGGGCGAGTTGATGGCCTTCTCGGACACCAGGCCCTGCAGCTTGGCGAACGCCACCACCGAACCGCTGAACGAGATCGAGCCGATGATGCAGCCGAACATGGTATCGACGCCGGCCCTGGACTGCGACAGGTGCAGGAACTCAGCCGTCGAGATGAGCGCCGCCGAGCCGCCGCCACAACCGTTCAGGATCGCCACCATCTGCGGCATGTCGGTCATGGCCACGCGCCGGGCGCCGACCGCGCCGGCGACAGCGCCAATGGCGATGGCCGCCACGATGAGCCCCAGGTTGTGCGTCGGGGCGCCCGCCGGATGCAGCATCAGGCTCGCGAGCAGCGTGACCGTGGCGAGTGCCATGCCGACGGCGGCCAGCGTGTTGCCGTGACGCGCGCGCGCGGGGTTGGACAGGAACTTGAGCCCGACGATAAACAGCACCGAGGAGAGGAGGTAGAGGAACTCGAAGACGAACCTCATGGCTGCTTTCCGCCCGGCGCGGGCTTCTTGCGGGGCTTGAACATCTCGAGCATGCGGTCAGTCACCACGAAACCGCCGAACAGGTTGATCGCCCCCAGCATCACGGCGAGGAAGCCGAGGATGGTGAGCGCCGGCCCGTGCGCTTCGGCCAGCACCAGCACGCCGCCCAGCATGACGATGCCGTGGATGGCATTGGTGCCCGACATGAGCGGGGTGTGCAGCACCACGGGAACCTTGGAGATGACCTCGAAACCCACGAACACGGCCAGCGCCAGAACCCACACCTCGGCCATCAGTGCCGCATTCATGCGTTCTTCCCCGCAGGGGCCAACTCGCTCGCGGGGCGGCCTTCGTACGTGAGGCAGCTACCGCGCGTGATCTCGTCGGTGAAATCCACGACCAGCTTGGCGTCCTTGGCGAGGTGGATCATCAGCTCGTATTCGTTTCGCGAGTACATCTGGCTCGCGTGCGCCGGCAGCGTGGCTGCGATGTCGAGCGGGCCGATGATGGTGACGCCCGCGTGCACCACCGTTTCGCCAGGCTGGGTGAGCGCGCAGTTGCCGCCATCGGCCGCGGCCAGGTCCACGATGACCGAACCCGGCTTCATGGTCGCCACGGCCTCGGCGGTCACCAGCAGCGGCGCCTTGCGGCCGGGGATGGACGCGGTGGAGATGATGACGTCGGTGGTGGGGAGCCGCGCGGCGATGGTGCTGCGGATCTGCTCGTTTCGCTGCTCGTCGAGTTCCTTCGCGTAGCCGCCCGCACCCACGCCGGCGTCGCCCAACGGCACCTCGACGAACGTGGCGCCCAGGCTCTGCACTTCTTCCTTCACCGCGGGGCGCACGTCGAACGCCTCGACCACCGCACCCAGCCGGCGCGCCGTGGCGATGGCTTGAAGTCCCGCGACGCCGGCGCCGAGCACCAGCACGCGCGAGGGCGCGACCGTGCCGGCGGCGGTCATGAGCAGCGGGAAGAACTTGCCCGAGGTGCTCGCCGCCAGCAGCACGGCCTTATAGCCCGCGCAAGCGGCCATCGAGGACAGCGCGTCCATCTTCTGGGCGCGCGAGATGCGCGGCACGGCGGTGAGCGAGAACACGCCCAGCCGGCGGGCGCGGTAGCGCTCGATCTGTGCGGCGTCCTCGCCGCGGCCGAGGAGCCCGAGCAGGAGCGCGCCCTCGGGGATGGCCGCGATCTCGGGCAGCGAGGGCTCGCGCACCTTGAACACGGCCGCGGCCCCGGCCACGCAGCCCGCGAAGTCGCCGGCGATCGCGGCCCCGGCCGCGCGATAGGCATCGTCTGTATGGCCCGCCCGCAGGCCGGCGCCGGCTTCGACGGTGGCCTGGAAGCCAGCCTTCACGAGCCTGGCGACGGTTTCAGGGATGAGCGCAACGCGCTGCTCGCGCGGCGCAGTCTCACGTGGGATGGCGATAAGCACGGCCGCTGAATCTAAAGGAGTCGGCGCGGGGCTGCAATGTGGCCTCGGGCCGGGTTCCACGTAGTCGGCCTCGTGCTAGTCTTGCGCGATCAGCTTTGCCCACGACCCATCTCGACGCGATCTGGCGCCCCTGCGCGCCTCCTGATCCATCAGACCCGATCCGCGTCTGCTGACGCAGGTCGAAGTCGGCGCCACCGAAGGAGTCCATTCATGACCAACGCCCAGCAGCTGGTGACGGCGACGGCGTGAAGATCCTGGTGCTCGGAGGCGGCCAGCAGGGCCGTGTGATCGCGGTGGATCTGGCGCAGACGCTCAGCAATGCGCACATCGAGGTGGCCGATCTACGCGATCCCTCACTCCCGCAGCGCGGCAACCTGCGCTGGATCGAAGCGGACCTCGCCGATGCCACCGCGCTCGCGCGTCGCATGAGTGAGTATGACCTCTCGGTCGGCGCGCTCCCGTCGCACCTGGGCTTCAGCGCCATGCAGGCCGCGATCGACGCCAAGCGGCCGCTCGTGGATGTGAGCTTCTGCGCGGAGGACCCATTGTCGCTCGATGCCGACGCGAAGCGAGCCGGCATCACCATCCTGCCCGACTGCGGCCTGGCTCCGGGGCTCACGCACCTGTGCGCCGGGCATGCGTCCATGGATGGCCTACCGAGCGAGATCACCATCTACGTTGGCGGCGTGGCGCAGGATCGCGACCGGCCCTACGGCTACGTGGTCACGTGGTCGCTCGAAGACCTGCTCGAGGAATACGTTCGGCCCGCGCGCGTCGTGCGCGACGGCAAGGCCTTGAAGCTGCCGGCGTTCGACCACCTGGAGCGCGTGCACGTGCCGGGCGTGGGCGAGATGGAGTCGTTCCTCTCCGACGGGCTGCGGACGATCATCGACACCATGCCGGGCGTGCGCACCATGAGCGAGCGCACGCTGCGCTGGCCAGGGCACGTGGAGCAGGTGCGGCCGCTGGTGGAATCCGGAGAGTTCCTCGCTGAGTTCCGCCGTGAGTGCATGGTCAAACCCGCGCTCGACCTGGTCGCGATGATGACGGTGGTCAAACGCGGACTGAACGTCCAGCGCGCCACGCTCGTGGACCGCTACGACCCGGACAGCGGGCTCACCGCCATGTCGCGCACCACGGCGCTCACGACCTCGGCCGTGGCGCAGTGGGTCGCGGGTGGCGGTGGCGGCGCGCCGGGCGTGCGCCCGCTCGAGCTGATCGGCTCCGACGTGCGCGCATACGCCGCCATCACCGGCGCCCTCGAGCGCCACGGCGTCCGCATCCAGTGGGACTGGGGAGCGTAGGGGGGCTGAGGCGCGTTTGGTCGCGGTCAGCGCGTGCTTGCGCGCTTGCGCCACACATTTCGCCGAAGTCTCCGCACGTACTCGTTCGTGGTCCCGAGGTCGGTTCGCCCTCTCCACAGACCCGCTATGGCTCGGAGCGTCCGCTCACGTTCGTCCATGCCGCGCTGGCCGTGGACGCGCTCAAGGGCGTCGCGAATCAGGTCGGCCATCGAACGCCCCTGCGACTTTGCCAGCAGACGCATTCGAGCGTGAATGGCGTCCGAGAGCATGAATTCCGTTCTCACCATGATGACGGATTCTAGCCGTTCAGAGCCGAGTGGCAATGAACTATTACACGGTTGTGGGCCCAGGGTGGCCGCGCCCGTCCAGGCAGCGACGCGATCCCGATCGTGCCAGCCGAACAGTGCTGCCACCGGCCGTACGACGCCTCGCTGACAGCCGCCGCGAGGTCCCCGTAGCGCCCCCGCCGCCCCGCCGCTATGCTGGCGCGAACGCCACCTCGGGCCCGCGAGCCCATGACCTTAGCGGGCCCCGCGCCCGCGCCAGTGGGGAACCAGCCCATGGCCGACCTGTCCATCTCGTTCGCAGGCATCAAGAGCCCCAACCCGTTCTGGCTCGCCAGCGCGCCGCCCACCAACACCGGCGAGCAGATCATGCGCGCGTTCGACGCCGGCTGGGGCGGGGCGGTGTGGAAGACGCTGGGCGATCCGATCGTGGACACGTCGAGCCGCTTCGGGGCGCTGCATGTGAACGGCACGCGCATGGTGGGCTTCAACAACATCGAGCTCATCACCGACCGGCCGCTCGAGGTGAACTTACGCGAGGTGCGCGAGGTCAAGCGTCGGTACCCGAAGCATGCGGTCATCGTGTCGTTGATGGTCGAGACCGAGGACGACTGGCGAGAGATCATCCAGCGTTCCATCGACGCCGGCGCCGACGGACTCGAACTCAACTTCGGCTGCCCGCACGGCATGTGCGAGCGCGGGATGGGCTCCGCGGTTGGCCAGGAACCCGAGGTGTTGAAGGTGGTCGCTGGCTGGGCGGTGAAGTACTCGACCGTGCCGGTGCTGATCAAGCTCACGCCCAACATCGGCGACATCCTGGAACCCGGGGTGGCGGCAGTCGAAGCCGGGGCACACGGCCTGTCGCTCATCAACACCATCAAGAGCATCACCGCGGTGGATCTCGACAAGATGGTGCCGGAGCCGGTGGTCGGGCGTCGCTCCACCAACGGCGGCTACTGCGGCCCGGCGGTCAAGCCGATCGCGCTCCACATGGTGGCGGCGCTGGGCCGCGACCCGCGCGTGACCATTCCCATCTCGGGCATCGGCGGCATCACCACCTGGCGCGACGCGGCCGAGTTCATCGCGCTCGGCGCCACCAGCGTGCAGGTGTGCACGGCGGCCATGCATTATGGCTTCCGCATCGTCGAGGACCTGATCGAGGGCCTGTCGAACTTCCTGGACGAGAAGGGCATGAAGTCGGTGAACGAGCTGCGCGGCGCGGCGCTGCCGGCTTACAGCGAGTGGGGCGAACTGGACTTGAACTACAAGGTGGCCGCGCGCATCGACCCCGAGAAGTGCATCGGCTGCGACCTGTGCTACGTGGCCTGCCGCGACACCTCGGTGCACTGCATACATTCTGGTGAGCATCCTCTGCCACCGGGGCATCGCGCGCCGACACGTGATGCCGCCATCACCAAACGCAAGGACACCGGCGTGCACGTGACGTGGGCCGATTGGGACGAGTGCACGGGCTGCAACCTGTGCATGCACGTTTGCCCGGTGCCCGGCTGCATCACCATGGAGGACGACACGCGCGGCAAGCCATTCGAGTCATGGAACGACCGCATCGAGAAGGGCACAGCGAAAGTTCCCGGCGGGCTGCATGACTGAGCGCGACGAGCGCGGGGAACAATTGCACGCCGCGGCGGCTTCGCAGGGCACCACCGTCACCCCGCCACCCGTACCTTCCATGACCGCATGGGGCCGGCGCGCCGCGTTGATCTACCTGGGCATTGGCGCGCTCGCCCTGGCGGGGATGGCCGTCGAGACCGTGCTCGGCCATCCCGGCACGGGCACCATGTTCGCGGCTTTCCTGTCCGTGCCGTGGTCCATGCTGGTGGCCGGATTCGCACCGCAATTGCCGCGCGATTGGCCGCTGGCGGCGGGACTGGCCGTGCGCATGGCGCCGCTCGCGCTGTTCATGTTGTTGAATGCGGCCATCGTCGCAGGCATCGCCGCGCGCTCGGAGCGCGACCTGACGGGGCGGGGCGCCCAGGCGCTGCTGCTGGTCCTGCTCGCGGGCGCGCTGTCGTCGGGCTGTGCGCTCGGTTCCCGCCAGAGCGTGCTCGTCGCTGCGCCCACGAGTGAGACGCTGTTCGTCAATGGTGGTGTCTTGACCCAGATCCTCGAGTTCGATCTCGCGTCCGCGCCCGAGTGGCGCGACCACAGGTCCGAGCTCAAGGACGTGACGGACATGACCCTCGTCGGTGACTTCAGCAACCCCAGCGGCCCGGGGTTCGCGGTCCCGGCCGCTGACGTGCACATCTGGGTCGAGACGACGCCGCTCGCCCGTACCGTCCTGACATTCGTACAGGTGTGGGGGCCGCTCCAGGTCGGGCCAGACGAGACGCACCGTGTGGACTGGAACGAAGGCGCGAGTCGCTTCAACGTGAACCGGGAGGCGCTGCGCCACGAGATCATGGGCGACGGACAATTCGAGCTGATCGTGTCCTCGGTCCTGCCGCCCGGCACCCAGGGTGGCGCCGCCGTGGACAACTTGCGCCTCGGGGCGACGCTGCAAGTGAAGTGAGCCGGGTGCCGAGCTCGACCCCGCCGGAGTCCGCGCCCTCCGCTCGAGCGCCGGCTGCGGCGCCGTCGCACCCCGGCCGCTGGCGCGCGCTCGTGTGGCTCGCGCTCACCACATTGCTCGCCATGAGCACGTGGTTCTCGGGCACCGCCGTGGTGCAGCCGCTGCGCGAAGCGTGGGCGCTGTCGCCCGCGCAGGGCGCGTGGCTCACGATCGCGGTGCAACTCGGCTTTGTCGCGGGCGCACTCCTCGCCGCGATCACCAATCTGCTCGACATCGTGCCCGCCCGTGCGGTGCTGGTGGTGTCCGCTGTCGCAGCGGCGCTCGCGAACGCTGCATTTGGCATGGCGCACGGGCCCGCCCAGGGACTGCCGTGGCGCTTCGTCACCGGCGTGTGCCTCGCCGGCGTCTATCCGACCGGGCTCAAGCTCATGGCGACGTGGTTCCGCGCGGATCGCGGGCGGGCGCTTGGCATCATGGTGGGCTCGCTCACGCTCGGCTCGGCAGCGCCGCACCTGGTGCGCGGCCTCGGCTCGTTCGCGTGGCGCGACGTCGTCGTGGCGACGTCGTGGCTGGCGCTGGCCGGCGCAGCGGTCGGGCTCGTGATGGTGCGCGAAGGGCCGTATCCATTCCCGCGCGCGCGCTTCGATCCGGGCCAGGCGGGGCGCGTGCTGCGTGACCGCGGCGTGCGGCTCGCGTGCGTGGGCTACTTCGGTCATATGTGGGAGCTCTACGCCATGTGGGGCTGGATCGCGGTGTTCCTCTCGGAACGCCTCGCCGGGCCCGGCAGCGGCGGCGCGCCCGGTTCCGGGGCGGCGCGCGCGGCGATCTGGGCGTTTGCCGTCATCGCGGCCGGTTTTGCCGGCTCGTGGTGGGCCGGTGCGTGGAGCGACCGAGTCGGCCGCACCACGAGCGCGGCGGTCTCCATGGCGATCTCGGGAGCGTGCGCGCTGGCGATCGGGCCCGCGAGCCGTGGCCCGGTCTGGCTGTTGCTCGCGATCGCGCTCGTGTGGGGTGCCAGTGTCGTGGCGGACTCCGGTCAGTTCTCCACCATAGTCACCGAGCTCGCTGAGCCCGCCTACGTGGGCACCGCGCTCACACTGCAGCTGGCGATCGGCTTCACGCTCACCGTGACGACACTGTGGCTGGTGCCCCTGCTGCGCGACCACTGGGGGTGGACGGCGGCGTTCGCGCTGCTCGTGCCCGGCCCGGTGGTCGGCATCTGGGCGATGCTGCGGCTGCGCGCGCTCCCCGAGGCGAGACGTCTGACGGGTGGCAGGGGCTGATCCGCGTCGTGACGATTCCCGCAGACAGCCAGCACGCGAGTTCGCTATGTTCGCCGCCTTGCCGCGAACCGCGTGAACCACAGGGGAGGTGCCATGGCGAGAGCCTCGCACGACGCACAGTCCACCGCGCTCAGCAATCCGGATCTCGCTCCGGTCAGCGCCGAACGCCGGACCTGGAATTGGTGGCACTTCTGCGCGCTGTGGATCGGGATGAGCGTGTGCATCCCCACTTACACCATGGCGTCAGGGTTGATCGACTCGGGCATGTCGTGGTCGCAGGCCATGTGGACCATCTTCCTCGGCAACTCGATCGTGCTGCTGCCCATGCTCTTGAACGCGCACGCCGGCGCGCGCTACGGCATCCCGTTCCCGGTGTTCGCGCGCGCCAGCTTCGGCGTGCTGGGTGCCAACGTGCCGGCGCTGCTGCGCGCGCTGGTGGCGTGCGGCTGGTTCGGCATCCAGACGTGGTTCGGCGGCGCGGCGCTCTACCAGCTCGCCAAGGTGATGTGGCCAGGCATCGCCACGCTGCCCGCGGTGCTGCCCGCGGGGATCGGGCTCTCGACCGGTGAGGCGCTCGGCTTCCTCGTGTTCTGGGCGTTGAACGTATGGTTCATCTTGAAGGGCACCGAGAGCATCAAGTGGCTCGAGAGCATGTCGGCACCGTTCCTGATCCTCGTCGGGCTGGCGCTGCTGGCATGGGCGTACCGCAAGGCGGGCGGGTTCGGGCCGATACTCGCTCAGCCGTCCCGGTTCGCGACCACACCCGAGTTCCTGCGGACATTCTTCCCCTCGCTGACGGCCATGGTCGGCTTCTGGGCCACGTTGTCGCTCAACATCCCGGACTTCACGCGCTACGCGCGCTCGCAGCGTGACCAGGTCGTGGGCCAGGTGCTGGGCCTGCCGCCGACCATGACGCTGTACGCGTTCATCGGCGTGGCAGTCACCAGCGCCACGGCGCTCATCTTCCCCGGCGGGCACGTGGTGTGGGACCCGGTCGAGCTGCTCGGGAAGATCGGCGGGCCGTTCACCGTGCTGCTGTCCATGGTCGCGCTGTCGATCGCCACGCTCACCACCAACCTCGCGGCCAACGTCGTGTCGCCATCCAACGACTTCAGCAATGCCGCGCCGCGCCTGATCAGCTTCCGCACCGGCGGGCTCATCACAGCATTCGCCGGCATCGCCATGATGCCGTGGAAGCTGCTGGCCACGAGCCACGGCTACATCTTCACGTGGCTGATCGGCTACTCGGCGCTGCTCGGCCCCATCGGTGGCGTGCTGATCGCCGATTACTTCGTGCTGCGCGGGCGCGAACTCAACGTGGACGACCTCTACCGCCGCGGCGGCCGCTACGAATACGCGGGCGGCTTCAATCCCGCCGCGCTGTTCGCGCTGTTGCTGGGCGTGCTGCCGTGCGTGCCGGGGTTCTTGAACGCGGCGTTTCCGCACGCCTATCCCGACGTCGCACCGCTGTGGAAACAGGTGTACTCGTACGCGTGGTTCACGGGCTTCTTCGTGGCGGGCGGGCTGTACCTGCTGTTCATGGGCGGGAAGGCGAAGAAGTAGGCGGGGCGCTCCTCGGCAGGCCGAAAGGAAGCGTCACCCCCCCGGAGTGCGCTGTCAGCTTCCGATTGTCACGCGTCACGTGACAAGTTACGCTCTAGGCTGGAGGAGTCACTGATGACCATTTCAAATACCGGCCGGCGCAAGGTTCGGCCCATCCATCCTGGCGAGATGCTTCGCGAGGACTTCCTCCCGGATTACGCGCTCACGGTCACGGGTCTCGCGGCAGCCTTGGGTGTCTCCCGTCAGACCATGAACGAGCTGCTACGTGAGCGGCGTGCGTTGAGTCCCGAGATGGCGCTGAGGCTGTCACGTCTGTTCGGCAACTCGCCGGAGTTCTGGCTCAACGCCCAGCGTGCGGTGGATTTGTGGGACGCGGCGAAGGCCCTCAAGCGTCAGGTGGACCACATCAAGCCCCTCAAGGTGGCGTAGCGCGCATTTTCCCGCCGCCCCGCCTTACCTCAGCATGCCCAGCATGCAGGTGATCGGCGATGTGCCCGTGTTCGGCGACCCGGTGGACCCGGTAGCGCTCGCGCAGATCCAGCGCTGCCCCGCCACGGCGGACGCGGCCGTGCTCATGGCCGACCATCACCTCGGCTACGCGGTGCCCATCGGCGGCGTGGTCATCTACAAGGATGCCATCTCGCCCTTGGGCGAGGGCTACGACATCGGCTGCGGCAACAAGGCGGTGCTCACCGACCGCTCGTGTTCAAGCGCGGCCACGCCCTGTTCGACCACTACCTCGCCGCCTTGCGCCTGGCCGGGGACTACGCTTCCGCCGGGCCTCAGTATCTCGCCCGTTAGTTGTTAGAGCTTGCCGCGTGCCGCGGTGCGGCTCATGACGCGACTTGCAACCGACGAGTCGCCGCACTGCTACGAGTGTCTGCCCGAGGTGCTGGCGCACCCTGGGGGGACCATCCGGGTGCGGCACACGCCGTAGCCGATTGGCGTGGCGATGGCCGGAGCGGGGGAGTTCGACGCATTCCGGGACAGATAATGGCCACAAGGCACTGCAGCGCAGTGGGTTATAATGAAATAATCGCTCGGTCACGTGTCTGTGAATCCTTGCAATAGCGCCAAGTCACACCGGCCCGCAGCATTGCCCATCGCCATCCAATGCAGTAGGTTCCACTTGGACCCTAACCCGTGCGTAAGGGTATGACCGAAACCAACGCCATCGGACACACAAATCGCAGCGGCTCGCACTACCTGCGGGTCGGCGACCTGGCTCGCCAGACGGGCAAGACCGTGCGTGCGATCCACCTCTACGAAGAGATGGGGCTGCTCGAACCGGCGACGCGTTCGAGCGGCGGATTCCGGCTCTATCACCCGGAGGCGGTCGAGCGGGTGCGCTGGATCGACCTGCTGCACGGGCTCGGCATCTCACTTCAGCAGTCGCGCGAGACGCTCGAGCGCTGGTGGAAGTCCGATCGCGGGCCCGAGGCGATGGAAGAGCTGCGGACGCTGTTCAGCGCCAAGCTCGACGAGACGCGCGACAACATCCGCCGTCAGCAGCAACTGGAGCAGGAGCTGGTCGAAGGGCTGGAGTATCTCGAGACCTGCCGCGTGTGCGGCGAGCCGGGCACCGTGGAGCGCTGCGTGGACTGCACGCAGGACCATGGAGTGGAGCGCGAGCCGGCACTGCTCGCGGGTTTCAAGGGCGCGAAGGACGGCGCCCGCCGG
>JAYVCN010000228.1:0-5860 GCA_043749875.1 Candidatus Eiseniibacteriota bacterium
TGGCTGACCATGGCGCGCATCGTACGCGGACAAGTGCTGTCGTTGAAGCACCAGACGTTCGTCGAGGCCGCACGCGCGCTCGGCGCCAGTGACTCGGCCATCGTGTTCCGCCACATCGTGCCCAACACGCTCGGGCCGGTGATCGTGTACACCACGCTCACGGTACCCGCGGTGATACTTCAGGAAGCGTTCCTGAGCTTCCTCGGACTCGGCGTCCAGCCCCCCGACGCATCATGGGGCACGCTCGTCGCCGACGGCGCGCGACTGCTGGCGCTGTTCCCGTGGCTGGTGATCTTCCCCGGGCTCGCCATGTCGCTGACGCTCTTGGCGTTCAACTTCCTCGGCGATGGGCTGCGCGACGCGCTGGATCCCCAGGGGCGGCGCGACGCGGGGCAGTAGCGCATCTGTTGTAAGCGTTACCGGCTCAGAGGCTGCTCACGCCCTCGCCCCCAGCGCCGACGCCCGCTCCGCCGCCGTGCTCGGCTTGGCTTCGCGGATCAGCGCGCGAGCCCACTCGATGCGCTCGGGAACGTTGATCAAGAGCACGCCGCGCAGCACTTCTTCGCGGATGTAGAACACGGCGCCCTCCTTCCCGGGCTCGATCCACACCAGCTCCGTGTCGAGTCGCGCCCACAGCTCGCCGACGCCCTCGAACTGCATGTCGCCGACGCGGAACCACTTGAGCGGCAGGTGGTCGTAAACCTTGTTCGCGCCGGCCATGTTGGCGCCCACCGCGCGCCCGTGCGCTTCGGCGTGGTCGGAACCCTCGACGCGCATGATCTGGCCCAGCACCAGGTACGGGAACTCGGCCACGTCGCCCGCTGCCCACACGTGCGGCTGCGAGGTCTGGCCGTACTCGTTCACCACGATGCCGTCGTCGATGCCCAGCCCCGCGGCCTCGGCCAGCTCCACCAGCGGCTCACCGCCCTGATCCACGATGATCAGCTGCGTGTCGAGCTCGTTGCCCATGAACGTCTCGGCGTGCAGCATGCCGTGGCTCTCCGTGATGCGCGACAACGCGTCACCGCTCACCGTCTCCACGCCCAACTCGCGCAGGTAGTCCAGCAGCGGCCCGCCGAGGTCGCTCGGCAGCAGCCGGTGCAGCGGGTACTCATCGCCGATCACCAGCGTGATCTCCTTGCCGCGCGAACGCAGCGCCGCCGCCATCTCGATGGAGGTGAACCCGCCGCCGACGAGCGTCAGGTGCTGCAGGCGGTCCATGCGCGCCTCGAGATCGAGGTAATCCTCGAGATCGCGGAAGTAGTGCACGCCCTGCGTCTCTGCCCCCTCCGCGCGCAGCCGTCGCGGCCGGCAGCCCGTGGCAAGCAGCAACTCATCAAACTCAATATCCTCGCCGCGCGCATCCCACAGGTGACGGCCCTCGGCATCGACCTCGATGACTTCGTGTCGCAGGCGAAGGTCCACGTGTTGCTCGCTGTACCACTCGTCCGTGTGCAGCGGCAGGCGTTCGATCGTGGCCGTGCCGTACCAGAGATCCTTGGTGAGCAGCGGGCGCTGGTAGGGACGGTGGTTCTCGCGCGTGAGCAGCAGGATGCCGCCGTCGCGATCGTGCGCCCGGATGCCTTCGATGGCCGCAGCGGCCGCCTGGCCGCCGCCGACGATGCAATACTTGGTGTGCATGGGATTCCCCTGATGGATGCGTCCGCCGGATTGTAGTGACTCCCGGAGCGTGGCGCATGTCCGGCCAGCGAGGCGCTTCGGGCTCGAGCGTGGCTTGGGCCATGGTCCGGCTGGCCACTCGCTGCCGTCATGATGGGTTGCTCGCGATGGGCGCCGCCCTGGCCCGTGCCGCCCGCTCCCGACCCTGCTCCCGCTTCCCGCGCATGAACTCGTTGCCGTACACCAACTCTGCCGCGTACTTATTGTGAGCCCGGCAGAGAAGACGCAAATTGTCCGTGGTTGACTCCCCTCCGCGCGCGACCGGATCCACGTGGTCGACGCTGGTGCGCTCTTCACAACGACGGCCCGACTCGCTCACGAACGTGCACCGGCCGCCATCGCGCTTCCAGACCGCGCGCTTGATCTCGCGTGGGATGTAACGCGTGTGCTTGCTGCCGCGCTGCGTTCCAGGTTTCGCGCACTTCCCGAACTTCTGTTTCTCGAGCCTGTCCTGGAGACAATCCAGACCAAGAGCGAATACTCTTGCAAGATCGCCGGGCGCAACCGTGACACCGAGCAGCGACTGCACGTAGCGAAGCTGGTCGTGCATGGGCTGGTCCATGGTGAACTGCACGCCGAATCGCTTGGCCGAGAGTGGCGCGACTTTGGTAAGCAAAGCGGGCGGCACCGTAAGTGGCTCCATGGACATCATGGTATTCAGGGAATCGACTGGGACTACCCGCCCCGGGGCGGGTGGAAGTTCGCTGCTCGCCGGTGCCGGCTGGTCACTCTGCTCGACCCGGGTGATCGGTCGCTGGTCCGGCGTGGGGACGCGAATCGTCTGCACGAGCGCGGGCAGGTCCGGCTTCGGGAAGCGCGCTACGAGCAATAGTTCGATCTGAGCCTTTGACTTGTGCGTGGCCGCTGCCAGGAGTGCGTCGACCGTGTCCGGTGTCAGGTGCGGCGCCAGTAGGAAGAGCGCGCTCAGGTGCACTCGCCCCTCGGCGACGGCGTGGTCGATGGCGGGGAACTCGCGTGCTGCCCGTGCGACTCGGATGCGCTTGTCGGCGCGGTCCTCGGACATGTGCCGCCCATGAAGACAGTATGCGTACATCGAAGGGTAGCCGGCGGGGACGTAGAGCCTGCGGGCGTTGATCTCCCCGAGGAGCGCCAGGGCCGTGGCAGTGTCTGCGTTCTCTTGAGTCTCGATGGCGTCGTACTCGCGCAGCACGCGCTGGTTGGCGAGATGAGCGAATGAGTAGCTCTTCATGGCGGGACTCCGCGGTGGTGAGTGCACATCGCGGGGGCAGCGCAATTCATAGCACGAGCAATTTCGGCTGCCGTGCATGCGCGGCGGACGCATTGCGAACGTCGGAACGAGAACTTTTCGCAATACCACGGCGTTACGCCGGCGGCGTCCACGCTGGGCACGCTGTCGCGCGATTCTCAAACGAGCCGCGGGTTGCGACAACTCGGGCCCGCCGAGCTGTCAAACGAAATCGTCGCAACCGGCGCTTTTCCGTTGCGCCCCAGAAAGAGTCCGCGCCCATCGGAAGACAAGGTTCACGTGGGCCGCCGCTCGATCCCTGAAGCGCGAGTTCGACTTCACTACCCGACCGCACCTGCCTCGGGTGCCACCGCTCCGGCGTGCAGCTCACGCGACAGGCCGCGCTGCCAGCTGCCGCGTGCGGCCCAGCCGACGATACACGCGGCGCGCAGGATGCAGGTGATGGTGATGAGCCAGGCGATGCCCATGACGCCCGCCCCGTGCCAGTGCGGCACGATGAACGCGAGCGGGATGCGGGCGAGCGAGAACGAGGTGAAGATGACGGAGATCTCGCGCGTGTGTCCCGAGCCGATCACGGCCTCGGCGGTGGCGATCTCGATACCCGTGGCGACGACGGTGAGCGCCAGCACCCTTAGGTAGGGCACGCCGAGCGCGAGCAGCGCGGGGTCACTCGTGAACATGGCCAGCAACAAGCCGGGCGCCAGCAGCAGCACCAGCGTCATGACGAACGAGAGCGCCAACGCCCAGCGCTGCGCCGTGCGGAGGACCTCGAGCGCGCGTTCGGGATTGCCTGCTCCCAACGCTTGCCCCAGCAACGTTGCCCCCGCGAAACCGATGCTCACGGAAAGGATGAACTGGATGGCCTCGATGCGGTTGGCCACGCCGATGATGGCCACCGCGGCCTGCCCGAGCGGCGAGGCGGCGCGCACGAATGAGATGTAGACGGCGGAGAACAGTACGCCGATAAGCGCCGCGGGGACGCCGACGCGCGCCAGCCCGGCGATGCCGACCGGGGCGCCAGGCGCGCTACGCGCAAGCGGAAATGACGGGTGCCGGCGCCAGGCCAGCACCGAGTAGCACAGCAGCATGACGCCCTGGGCGATGACCGTCGCCCACGCGGCGCCCGCGATGCCAAGCTTGGGGGCTGGCCCCCAGCCATAAATGAGAAATGGCGCCAGCACCACGTTGAGCGCGATGGACAGGAGATCGACCACGAGCGGCGTGCGCGTGTCGCCGGCGGCGCGCAGCGCGATCTCGCACGTCATGGCGGTGAGCACGAACGGTGCGCCGAGCAGAACGATGCGCAGGTAGGCGGTGCCGGACTCCACCACGGTTCCCGCAGGGTCCATGAGCATGAACAAGGGCCGTGCGGCCACAAGTCCGAGCAGCGCGCAGGCGCAGCCCATCAGGAAAGACGCTACGAGTGCCTTGCGCACCGCCACTCCCGCGCGTGCGCGCTCTCCGGCGCCGATCAGCTGGCTCACGTACGCCGACAGCCCCGCGCCGAACACGTCGTTGAGCGAGTAGGCGGTCCACAGCACGAACACCGACGTGGTCACGGCGGCGGTGGCCTGCACGCCCAGGCCCTTCACCCACATGGCGTCGACCCACTGGTAGGCGAGCCGCAGCGCCTGCGAGGCGAGCACGGGCAATGCCAGCCGCAGCATGGTGCGCGGCACCGGCGCTTCGAGCAGCCGCTTGTCGAGTGTCGCGCCAGCCATCAGGCGGCTCCGGCCGGCTCAGGTTGCGGGTCGGGCGGAAACACGCGGCGCGCGAGGTCGCCCGCGTGCAGGTCCATGAGCGCGTGGATCAGCATGGCCGGCCATATCGAGCCCGCTACCAGTAGGACGCCGGTGAAAAATGCGCCGGCGAGCGCGGTAAGCAACATGCCGCGCGGGCCCTGGTACGCGTGGCACGCACCGAACACCGCGGCCTGCACGACGCACGCCAGCGCGAACGGCATCAGGTGTGCGAGATACCACAGCAGGTAGCCGCGAAACAGGAACTCCTCGCACAGACCGGCGGTGCAGGCGAGTGCGGCGAACCGCGGGAACTCCTGCTTGGAGCGCGGCATCAAGCGCTCGACCGGAGCCAATCGTTCCCGAACCCGAGCACGCAGTGACTCATCGACCGCCAGCGCCCCGCGCTGGCGGGTCACCAGCGTCACGATGGTCGTGAGCCCGACCAGCACGCCGACCAGTCCGATCGAGGGACGCAGCGCGAGGCCCAATGTCACCAGGCTCCGGTACGACGTAAGCCATAGCCAGATCACCGTGATGCTCAGCAGCCACTGCGTCGCGATGGCGCGCGACCACATCTTGCGGCGCAGCGCCGGCACGGCCGCGGCGGGCGCGGCGCGCAGCGTCCGGCTGCCGTGCAGCGCACGCAGCGGCAGCCCGATGACGATCAGCAGCACCAGCACATGGTCGGCGAACGTGAGCATGGGTCGCGCAGTGTAGCTGAGGTGACGCGCCGGAGCGGCCGCCCCGCCAAGCGGTAAGCCCGGCTCGCAGCTGGCCATGCATCCGGGATAGACTGCGCCCGATCGCGACACCCACTCCGGAGGTCCGCCATGCGCCGTCCTGCGCCCGTCTTGCTGCTTGCCGCCTGCCTCGCTGCCGTTCTGACGCTCGGCGCCACGCGACCCGTCACGAGACCGGTCACGCCACCCGCCCCGCCGCCGCCGGTACAGCTCGGCGAGACGCGCCCGATCGAGACCGCGCTCGGCGATTCCTCCTTGCCCACGGCACTCGATGAGTGGCTGGACATGATCCGCGGTGCGATGCAGACGGTGGACCTCGAGCACTTCTACCTGTCGTGGAAGCCCGGCGAGGCGCTCGACCCTGTTCTCGACGAGCTCGGACATGCCGCGGCCCGTGGCGTGCATGTACGCCTGCTGCTGGATGCGAGCATGCATCGCACCTACCCGCAGCCGGCTGATTCGCTGTCGCA
>JAYVCN010000229.1:0-6426 GCA_043749875.1 Candidatus Eiseniibacteriota bacterium
CTGCTCGCCGACGTCGCCGACGTGTTCGGTGCGCGGCAGGGCGAACCCGTTGAAACGGGCACTACCTGGCTGCTAGGCGGCCCGGCGTTCGCACCGTCCGACACAGCGCTCGCGGACGCCACCCTCCCGGTGTCGCTCGACCCGGCGGGCGGCCGCATCGAACTGTCGGGGAACTTCTACGGCACCACGGTCGTGTTCGACTCGTTCGCGTATGGGGTTCCCGGCACGCCCGTACCCGCCGCGGGGACCGCCTACACACGCACTCCGGGTGGCACCGTGCGCGTCATGGCGCCACAGCCACACAACTCGCTCGGGCTTGCGGTGACCGTACCGCTGTGTGCGCTCGGTTCGAACCCCGCGGCACTCCGCATCGGTGAGCTGGCGCTGGCATGCGCCAGCGGCGCTCCCGATGGCCAGTTCGTGAAGCTGCGGGCCAGCGGCAGCGGGGTCGCGCTGGACCCCAACGACCGGCTGCGCGCCTATGGCCGCGACGGCGCACTGCGCTACGAGGAGCGGAGCGTCTATGGGCGGCTCGCGGGCACAATACTCACCGCGCGCGATTCGTATCTGCTCGTGGCTCCGGACTACCCGTTCGAGATCTCCCCCGACGCTGTGCTATCCGACACGCTCGATCGTGTGGCGGGTCGGCTCGAGCTGGTGCGGGCGACGGCCACTGGCGACAGTCTCCTGGCATCCCTCGCATGGGGCGACGCACCGCTCTTGCGCCCGGCGCCGGGCTCGAGCCTCGTGCACGACCTCGCTGGCACGCGGCCCACCACGTACCCGACGCCCACGAACTTCGCCCGCCGGTCGCTGACGCTGCCGGCCTGCCACCTGCAGCGCGGACCGCGCACGCTCGAGATCGAGCAGCTCGCGCTCGCGTGCGTGGACCAATCGAACGATGGACTGTTCCTCGAACTCGGCGCTTTGGATCCCGTGCTCGTCAGCGACCCCACGCTCGGCCTGCGGCTGCTCGCCGAGAACGGCAGCGAGCTGTCGCGCGTGCTACCGCTGTTCCCCACACGCGACGCGTGGCCGGTGCTCGCTGGCCGCCACTGGCTCGTCGCCGGGCCGGCGTTTGCGGTGCGCGCGGCTGACGCACCCGACGCAATGCTCTCGTCCGCTCCCGGCGCGCTGCCGGCCTCGGTGGTGCTGTTCCGCCACGACCCAGTCACCGCGGCCGAGACCACGCTCGCCTCGGTCACCATCCCGGGAACGCTGTTGGATCCCGGGCATGCGGCCCTCCGGCTGCCGAACGGCCAGTACGAGCGCGCCGCGCGTCCCCTACCGCACCGGCTCGACGGCACGCTGGTTCAGCCCGCGGCCTGCTGGCTGCAACCTCATCCCGAGCAGGCCGCGATCCACTCGCTGTTCCTACGCTGCCGCGACGGCGACCTCGCGGGACAGTATGTGGAGCTCGAGGCCACGAGTCCGGAGACCGACTTCGCCCCCGAACTGCTGCTGCGCGTGTTCGATCGCTCGGGACAGCTCACGGGCCAGTTGCCTGCGCCCTACCCGGCCGACCGTACCGGGCGCGCCTGGCCTCCTGACACACACGTACTGCTCGGCGCCACCGGCTTCGCCGCGCGCACCGGCGTCGCGCCGGACGCGACGCTGCCCGCCGTGCTCGACACGGTCGCGGGGCGTGTCGAGCTGTTGCTCGCAGCACCCGGGGGCGGCACGGCGTTGCTCGACAAGCTCGACTACGGCACGCCGGCGACGCCGGCGCCCGGCGCCGGCGCGAGCCTCGAACGCTCGCCCCAGGGTCTCGTGCGCAACGTGCTGCCCTCGCCCGCGGGGGTGTCGGCGCAGCTCGCCGCGCCCACGGCCTGCCTGGGCGAGTGTCCGGCGCGCACGGTGCAGTTCGCGCTCGGCGGCCTGCAGGCACTGAGCGGCGACACCGCCAGCGTTCGCGCCACCGGCACGCAGTTCGACTACTCCACCGCGCAGGGCACGTTCCGGCTCGACTCGCATTTCCGCGAGCTGACCGTGCACTGGTCGGATCGGTTCCGGCTCGAAGGGTTGCCCGCCGGCAGCCCGCTCGCGTTCGAGGCGCACGTGCGCACGATCCTGGCGTCCGCCGACAGCTGCTTCGGGAATCGCTGCTTCAAGAGCCTGGCCAGCGTCACGCTGACTTCAGCGACCGACACCGATTCTGTCGCAGCGAAGCCGGATCCGCGGCGCACGCTGGTGGTGCCGGTGCATGTGAATGCGGACGAGAGTTTTTCACTCGAGCTCAGCCTGCGGGCCAACGCCGTGCCGGCCCCAGCGCTCGCCGCCCTGGTCGTCGCGCGACTCGAGTTCGCGGGGCTTCCGCTCGGCGCGCGCGTGGTGTCGTGCCACGGCTTCGACACGCGCGCGCAGCGAGGCATGCGCGAGCCCGAGGTCCTTGCCGAACCGCGGCAGGTCACCGTGCGCTGGCCGGTGGATGGCCCAACGGGGTTCATCGTACTCGTCGAGCGCAGCGTGGACGATGGCGCGTGGCAGCCGCTCGAGACGCGCGGCACCGATGCCGACGGCATGCTGCGGGTGGTGGACCACACAGTGTCGCCGGGGCATCGCTACCGCTATCGCACCGGCTGGAGCGACGAGTTCGCGTCCTACACGAGCCCCGAGGCAGAGGCGGCGCCGCCGCCCCAGCCCGGCTTCGATTTCGCGCGCGTGCGCCCCAACCCATCGCACGGCGAGCTCGCGGTGACGCTCGAACTGCCCGAGGCGAGCGACGTGCGGCTCGAGGTGCTGGACGTGGCCGGGCGTGTGCTCGTGTCCAGCCGGCGCGCGCTCGCGGCGGGCAGCAACGTGGTGCCGCTCACCCGTGGTCTCTCGCTCGCGCCCGGGCTCTACATCGTGCGGCTCCACTATCGCGACCTCGTCCTGCGCCAGACGGTGGTGGTGTTGAGGTAGGACTCCTTCGCGCGTACGCTCCCGCGCCTCATGAGCGCCGCCCAGATTCCCGCCACTCCCATCGTCTCGCTGCGCGACATCACGCGCCGCTTCGGCCCGGTGCTCGCGAACGACCGCGTTTCGCTCGCGTTGCGGGCGGGCGAGGTGCACGCGCTGGTGGGCGAGAACGGGGCCGGCAAGAGCACGCTCATGAAGGTGCTGTACGGACTGCATCCGCCGCAGTCGGGCGAGATCCATGTCGACGGCAAGCGCGTGAGCATCCCGACGCCCGCCCATGCCATGCGGCTCGGGCTCGGCATGGTGCACCAGCACTTCCTGCTCGTGGACACGCTCACGGTGGCGGAGAACGTGGTGCTGGGACGCGAGCCGCGCGCGGCGCTGGGCGCGTTCGCACCCGCCCGCGCCGAGCGCCTGGTGGCGGAGTTTGCTGAGCTGCACCGCCTGCCCGTGGATGCCCATGCCAAGATCGCGGAGCTGTCCGTCGGCCAGCAGCAGCGCGTCGAGATCTTGAAGGCGCTCTATCGCGGTGCGCGCGTGCTGATCCTGGACGAACCCACCGCGGTGCTCACGCCGCAGGAGGTGGACGAGCTGTTCGGTGTGCTACGTCGTCTGCGCGACGCGGGCACGACCATCGTGCTCATCACGCACAAGCTGGCCGAGGTCGCGGCGTTGGCGGACCGCGTCACGGTGATGCGCGCGGGCCGCGTCGTGGGCACGGGCGACGCGCACGAGTTCACGCGCGAGCAACTCGCGCAGCTCATGGTCGGCCGCGTCCCGGCGCCGCTCGGACTGCGCGCCGCGCGCACCCCCGGCCCGGAGGTGCTTGAAGCGCGTCAACTGGTCGTGCACGACGCGCGCGGGCTGCCGGCGGTGCGCGGCGTGACGCTGGATGTTCGCGCGGGCGAGGTGGTGGGAGTCGCGGGCGTCGAGGGCAACGGCCAGCACGAGCTGGTCGAGTGCCTGGCGGGACTCCGCCTGCCTCGCAGCGGTCGCGTGCGCGTGGCCGGGCGTGACGTCACCGGGCTCGGCGCACGCGCGCACCACGACGCCGGGCTGGCGCACATCCCGGCCGATCGCCTGCGAAGAGGCCTCGTGGACGAGATGACGCTGGCGGAGAACCTCGTGCTCGGCCGCCAGCGCGAGGTAGCGCGCGGGCCGTGGCTCGGCGGGCCCGCGCTCGAAGCGCGTGCGCGGGTACCACTCGCGGAGTACGACGTGCGCCCCCCCGATCCGCGTGCACGGGCAGGGCGGCTCTCGGGCGGCAACCAGCAGAAGCTCGTGGCCGCGCGCGAGCTGTCGCGCGACGCCCGCGCGCTGATCGCGGCCCACCCCACCCGCGGTGTGGATCTGGGTGCGGTCGACGCGCTGCACCGTCGCATCCTCGCCGCGCGTGACGCCGGGCTTGGCGTGCTGCTGGTGTCGAGCGAGCTGTCGGAGATCCTCGCGCTCTCGGATCGCATCGTGGTGATGACCGCGGGGCGCATCGTGCACGAGACCACGCCCGCCACCACCGACGAGCGCACGCTCGGCCTGTGGATGACCGGGCGTGCGACGCTGATCGACACGCCTTTGGAACTCCCGCGCCCTCCGGGCGCGCCGGAGGCGCGCGCATGAATAAGCCCGCGCGCATGAATAAGCCCGCGCCGCACCCGGCGCGCCGCATCCCGTGGGCCGTGCTCGCGCCCATCGCGGCGGTGCTGCTGGCGCTCGTCGCAGGTGGAGTGCTCATCGCCGCGGTCGGCCAGTCGCCGTTCGAGGTGTACGGACTGCTCGTGCGCCAGGCGCTCGGCACGGGTTACGGCTTCGGGCAGACGCTGTTCAAGGCCACGCCGCTCGTGTTCGCGGGGCTGTCGGTGGCGCTGGCGTTTCGCGCCGGGCTGTTCAATGTCGGCGTCGAAGGGCAGATGTACCTGGGCGGCTTCGCTGCGGGACTGGTGGGTGCCTACGTGCAGCTGCCCGCGCCGCTGCTGCTGCCGGCGGCATTGCTGGCCGCTGCGCTCGCGGGCGGTGCGTGGGGCGCCATTCCCGGGCTGCTCAAGGCGCGCTTCGGTGCGCACGAGGTCATCAACACCATCATGCTCAACTTCATCGCGTTCGCACTGGTGGCGTGGTGGGGCCGCGCGCTGTTCGTGCCCGCCACGGTGCATACGCGCGAGGTGGCGACGGCGGCAACCATTCCGCGGCTCGAGGTGATCGTGCCGTGGCTCAAGGGCTCGCCCGCCAACTTCGCCCTCGTGCTGGGTGTGCTGCTTGCGCTGGCGCTCGGCGTGTTCCTGTTCCGCACCCGGCGCGGCTACGAGCTGCGCGTGCTGGGCTTGAGCCCGGGCGCGGCCGAGTACGCCGGTGTGCGCACGGGGCACGCCCAGGTCGAGGCGTTCGCGCGCGCGGGTGCCATCGCCGGGCTCGGGGGCGTGAGCTACGTGCTCGGTTACAAGCATTTCTTCGAGCAGGACTTCACCGCCGGCGCCGGGTTCATGGGCATCGCCGTGGCGCTCATCGGGCGCAGCCATCCATTAGGTGTGCTACTTGCAGCGATATTCTTCGGTGCGCTGGCGTACGGCGGATTGGTGGTGAATCAGCGTGTGCCGAGTGACCTGGTAAATGTGCTGCGCGCGCTGGTGATCCTGTTCGCCATCAGCTCGCACGCGCTGTTCGCGCGCTGGGCGCGCAGGAGCGGCGCATGAACGCGGTCGCCATTCTATTGTTCGCCGCCGCCACGCTGCGCATCACCGTGCCGTACGCGCTCGCGGCCATGGGTGGGTCGTTGAGCGAACGCGGTGGCGTGGTGTGCCTGGCGCTCGAGGGCATCATGCTGCATGGGGCGCTCGCCTACGTGCTGGGCGCATGGTTCCTGCACGATCCGTGGCTCGCCCTGCTGTGCGCCGTGCTCGCCGGCATGGCCACGGCCGCGCTGCATGCGCTGGTCACGGTGGTGTTTCGCGCCGACCAGATCACCAGTGGCATCGGCTTGAACCTGTTGGCCGCCGGCCTCACGCGCTTCGTGCTGGTGACCGTGTTCCACTCGTCGTCCAACTCGCCGCGCGTGGACGGACTGCCCGACCTGCCGCTCGGAGCGCTCGCGCGCGTGCCGGGGCTGGGCCCACTGCTGGCCGCGCCGTTGGTCGTGCTGACGCTGGTGCTGGTGCCGCTCGCCACGTGGCTCCTGTTCCGCACGCCGTTCGGGCTGCGGCTGCGCGCCACGGGCGAACAGCCCGCCGCCACCGCTGCCCTCGGACTGTCCGTTGCCGGCCTGCGCGTGACGGGGCTGCTGCTGTGCGGCGCGTTCTCGGGCCTCGCCGGCGCGTGGCTCGCGAGCGAGCAGCACTCGTTCACGGATGGGCTGACCGGCGGCCGCGGCTACATCGCGATCGCGGCGATGATCGTGGGCAAGTGGCACCCGGCGGGTGCCGCCGCGGCGTGCCTGCTGTTCGGCGCCACCGAGGCGGCGCAGATCGCGCTGCAAGGTAGCAGCCTGCCGAGCCCGCTGCTGCAGGCGCTGCCCTACGTGGTCACCATGCTGGC
>JAYVCN010000230.1:0-3949 GCA_043749875.1 Candidatus Eiseniibacteriota bacterium
TCAAGGTCGGCGTGTCGCCGTGTTTCATCGAGTTGATCGAGCGCCGCGTCATCACGCACGTCGCCATGAACGGGGCAGCGGCGATCCACGACGTGGAGATCGCCCGCATGGGGAGGACGTCGGAGGACGTCGAGGCGAATCTCAGCTCGGGCACGTTTGGGATGGTGGACGAGACCGGCGCGTTCATGAACCGGGTCGCGAATGCGGCGGCAATGCTCCAGAGCGGGCTGGGAGAGGCCTGGGGCCGCGCGCTCGAGGCGGACGCTGCGCCCCACCGCGACATGAGCCTGCTGGCGCGGGCCGCCCGGCGGGGCATCCCGGCCACGGTGCACGTTGCGCTCGGCACGGACACCATTCACTACCATCCGAGCTGCGATGGCGCGGCACTGGGCGCGGGCAGCCTGCGCGACTTCCGGGTGCTGGCCGGGACACTGGCCGAGGCTCGGGGAGCGGTCGTACTGAACGTCGGCTCGGCGGTGCTCATGCCCGAGGTGTTCCTGAAGGCATTGGCCGTGGCCCGCAACCTGGGTGCGGATCTGTCCGACCTCACCACCGTCAACATGGACCAACTCCAGCACTACCGACCCCGGCTCAACGTGGTCGAGCGGCCGACCCGGGCTCCCGGGGCGAGGGGCTATTCTCTCACCGGACACCACGAGATCCTGACCCCGCTCTACTGCGCCGCGGTGCTCGCTGAATTGGCTTGAGTGCAGAATGCGCGTTGCCGATACCGGCCCCGCGTTCTGGAGCGTCCGACACCGTTGACTTGGCGTGGACCAGCCCCCATAATCGGGATCCCTTGGTCACCGGCTGGTTGCGGTGGCCGACCATCGCAGGCGGAGGATCTCCCCAGACGCACGTTGCTACTCCATCGCGGCAAGATCTTGCAACTGGCCTTGTCGTCGAAGTGTGAGCCGGGCTTTCACCCGGGCCTCGTGAGCGTCTGAGCCGCCCCCGTGCCGTCCTCTGACGGCGCCGCGTCCAGCGCACGCGTCCCGCGTGGGCCCCGAACCCGGGAGATCGTGTGAAGCCTGTTCTGCTCATCCTGCTCGCCGCCCTGTGCCTTGGCCTGCCGGTCGGCGCCGCCGCGAACACGGTGCTGACGCCGAACGACTCCACCGGCATGGACTGGAGCCGGGTGCCCGAGTACCGCATCGTGCCGGGCGATCGCCTCGAGCTCGATTTCGGCCGTCGCTCGGACGGCGGGATCGACACCAGGGAATGCCGCGTGCGACCCGATGGCCGCATCAGCGTGTTCCCGGCCGGCGACGTGATCGCCGCGGGCCTGACGCCGATGGAGCTGCAGAAGAACATCATCGCGCTGCTGTCGGCCGACCTCAAGCTGCCGCGCGTCGTGGTCAACATCGTCGAGGTCGCGGGCAATGTCGTGCACGTCATCGGCCGCGTCGAGCGTCCCGGCAGCTACCCGGCCGGGCCATTCGTCACCGTCATGCAGGCGGTCACCGCCGCCGGCGGGCTTTCGAACGACGCGGCGCGCAACAGCGTGCTCTTGTTCCATCGCGATGGTGCGCACACCGTGGCGGTGTCCCGCATCCGGCTCGACCGCCTGCTGAAGGGCGACGACCTCGCGGACGCGGTCGTGGGACGCTTCGACATCATCTTCGTGCCGCGTTCGACGATCGGCAATATCAACGTCTTCACCCAGCAGTTCCTCGCGCCGGTGGGCAGCATGCTGTCGAGCTCGTTGGTCGGTTGGGAGCTGTTCAACCTCGACCGCGTCTTCGTGACGCGTGTCGTCCGGGAATGACGAGGGTCACCACATGAATCAGCAGCCAACCCCGGGATCCGAACCCACCTTCGCGCGTCAGGCGACCGCCCGCGAGTTCCTCGCGGTGCTGTTCCGCCGCAAGTGGATCATCATCGGCCTGTTCCTCATCACCACCGCCACGGTGATCACGGTGGCCCTGACCACGCCCGCGTACTTCATCTCGTCCGGGCGTATCCTGGTCAAGCGCGGCGAGCGCCAGAGCGTGCTGCGTCCTGACCGCGTGATCTTCAACGACTGGGAACAGGAGCTCGGCAGCGAGATGCAGATCATCAAGAGCGTCCCGGTCGTCAAGCGCGCGCGTGAGCTGCTGCTCGTGGAAGCCAGGAAGACGAACCAGCCGCTGTCGCTCGACCCGGCCAGCATCGACGTCGAGGTGATGGGCAAGAGCAACGTCATCGCCGTGGGCTATACCTCCGCGGACCCGACGCTCGCGCAGACGGCGTGCCGGGTGGTGATGGATGCCTACATGGAGTACCGGCGCAGCAAGCTCACCACCGAGCAGCCGAAGCAATTCTTCGAAAGGGAGATCTCCGAGCTCGAGGCGCGCATCAACACGCGGATGGAGGAGCGCCGCCGCTACACCGAGGCCACCGGCGTCGCGGTGCCGATGCAGCAGATGCAGAGCTGGCTCGCGCAGGTGGGCATGCTCGAGCAGCGCCGCAGCGACATCTCGACGGATCTCGCGGGGGCGCAAAGTGTCGAACAGGCCATGAAGAAGCTGCTCACCGATCCGGACATCGACCTGCCGACGTTCGACGGTGCGGCCCAGTTCACCAATGAGTCGGCGCTGGTCACCCTCAAGACGCGCGTGGTCGAACAGCAAGCAAGAATTGCGCAGCTCACCGAGACGCTGCGTGACGACGCGCCTGAAGTCCTGGGTGCGCGCCAGACGCTCGAGACGCTGCAGGGCCTGTTGCGCAAGGAGGTCGAGGCGCGCGTGCGGTTGTCCGGTTCGCGCACGGCGCAGCTGCAGTCCAAGATCGCCGTGCTCGACCAGGAGATCGCGGACATCCGCAAGCAACTGGTGAGCGCGCCGGACGACCTGAAGAAGATGGACGAGATCGACAACGACCTGTCGGCGCTGCGCTTCCGCTTGAAGGAACTCACGGACTCACGCGACCAGGCCATGATCACCGCGAACACGTCCGCGGACGTGAACGTGGTGCTATTGGCGCCTGCAGGCGTGGCGACGCCGACCAACCAGCTCGACATCGTGCGCCTGCTGCTCGCGCCCGCGTTCAGCCTGCTGGTCGGTATCGCCATCGCCTTCTTCATCGACGGCCTCGACCTGACGGTTCGCACCGCGAACCAGGCCGAGGAGTACCTCGACCTTCCCGTGCTGGCGTCGCTCTCCGAGCGCCGCCGCCGCAGCAACTAGCCCGCAGGGAGACGGACCATGACCCGTATCTACGACGCGCTCAAGAAGGCCGAGTCCAACCGGCAGCGCCTGGGGCTGGGCCCCGCGCCGCTGGCCTCCGCGCCGGGCCATGATCCGAACCAGGGCTGGGGGCAGGCCCCGGCCGACCCGCTGCTGACCCCGCTGCCCTTGATCGGCGGCGTGGACCTGAACGAGGACGCCATCCGCGAGACCACGGCGTTGCGCCTGAATCTCGAGAACGTCCTGCCGGATCGCGCCGTGCGGGCGGTGATGTTCTCGAGCGCACAGTCGGGCGAAGGCACCACCACGGTGGCGCTGCAGTTCGCGCAGTCGCTCGCGCACGGCAGCGCCCGCGTGCTGTTCGTGGATGCGAACGCACGCCGGCCGGCGTGCTTCGCCGAGGATTCGCAACGCTACGCGGTGCTCGATCCGCGCGTCGCGTCGCCGGTCATGGCGGGCATCATGACGCCGAATCTCGCCGCCATCCCGGCCACAGAAGAGGCGAGCCGCAGCGGACTCGTCGCGGCCAGCACGATTCGCGCCATCGTGGACGCGGCCATGGGTGCGTTCGACTGGGTCATCATCGACGGTCCCGCAGTGGTCGAATCCCCGGAAGCCGCTTCGCTGGCCGCACAGGTGGACGGCGTGGTCATGGTGCTGCACGCGGGCAGGGCCAAGCGGCCCGTGGTGACCCGCGCCGTCGAGATGCTGCGCAAGTCGGGCGGCCGCGTACTCGGCACGGTGCTCAACCGCCGCGTCCACGAGATCCCGGGGTTCATCTA
>JAYVCN010000231.1:0-7156 GCA_043749875.1 Candidatus Eiseniibacteriota bacterium
CCGCCGCCAGTTGCGGGGGCTCGCTCGCGACGCGCGCGTGCAATCGCGGCGCCGCGCCCGCAGCCGGCACGGCCGCCGGCGGCCTCGCGGGTGTGGGCGACTTCGTGGGCGAAGGCGTTGTCGGCGATGCTGACTTCGCAGCCGGCGCCGGCTGAGCAGCCCTTCCCGCGCGCGCAGCCGCGGGCGGCTGTGGTCGCGTCGGGGTTCCGCGCAACGCGGGCGGCAGCGTCGGTGGCTGGGCCGCCCCGGCCTCGGCGCGCGAATCACGCTCCCAGACCGGCAGCGTCGGATCCATCACCGGCTCGACGCTCAACGACGCAGCGAACTCGGCGAGGAAGTCGGCGGGCGGCTCGGGCACTTCGGGTGTCGCGGTGCTGAAACCCGGCGTCACGAGCAGCGGCGCCGGCGGCCGCGCCGGCGGGGTGGGTGGTTGTGGGGCGCGCGGCGCGCTCGCTGCAGGTGTCGACGAGGAACGGGCGGGTGGGGCCGTTGGCGTGGCTTCGCGGGCGACGAAGGTCTCTGGCACCGGTGCGTGCGCCGGCTTCGGCGCCTGGCGCTGCGGTAGCCTGGGGATCCCGAACGATGGATCGGCCGCGACGGGTTCGCGTTCGATGTGGATCTGGCCCGTGGCTGCGGTCGCGCTCGGCTTCACATCGAGCATCGGGTAGGGCGGCGTGCCCGGCGAGCCGGACTCGGGCGTGACGCGCATCGCCGGTGGCGGCTCGAGTGGGCCCGAGGGGGCGGACACCGCGGTGAGCCCTGCCATCGGCTGAACCACTACCTGAGCGCGCGCGGGCCGCGCGGCGCCGAGGATCTCGTGCAGCCCGGCGGCCGCCAGCGCGCCGCGCTGAAGCGGGGCTGGCGCAGGTAGCGGTGGTGCCGGCTGACCGGCGCTCATCGGTAACGCGTGCGGTTCCGCGATGTCGGGTTGCGGCGCCTGGGTCGTGAGCGGGAACGAGTTCGCGAACGTCGGCATGCCGGGGAGGTCCGCTGCCGGCTCGCTCGTATCGGCCACGCTCGCGAGCGGGATCGGACCGGGGTCGGGCGCTTCGCTCGCGGTGTGCTCCGGCTGCGACGCAAGCTTGCGACCGAATCCGAGCACTCGCGACAGCCAGCGGCCCACAGGGTGGCCGGGCTCGACTGCGGGCAACAGTTCCGCGGGAGCCGCGCCGACCGGGGTCGCAACCGCCTCGGCAGCATCGTCCGCCCGCTGCAGCGTGCGGTACAGGATGGGATCGCCCGCGCTCTCCGGCGTCCACAGCGGCGAGGGCGGCGAGGGCGGCAGATGCAGGATCTGCCCGAACGGCTCGGCCGTGGCTGCGGCTACTGCGGGATCGCCCGGGGGCGTTGTCGAACCTCCCTCCCGCGCCGGTACCTGGGGAATCGAGAACGTGGTGGCGGACGCATGAAAGGTCGAAGGCAGCGCCTGGGTCGCGTCCTGCCGATCCAGTGCGACATGCGAGGCGTCCTGCGCGAGTCCGGGCTGATGCATGGGCAGTGAATCCGGCACGGGCGCGGGCGGCGTGGGCGGCGGCGGTACGCTGGCCCACGCCGACAGCACACCCGGCGCGGGCACGTCGTCCGCGGCCGACAGCTCCACGAGGGGGGGCACCACGACCGGCGCCGCCGCGGTTCCGGGTGGGAGCGCGGCCGCATGCCCGCACTCAGCGTCCACGGACACCGGCGCCTGCGAGCCGTCCTCACCCTGCGGCCAGTACTCGAGCGTCATCAGGACGTGCGAATCCGCGGCCAGCGACGCCGACATGGCTTCGTGTCCCGCCTCGTCGCGCACGATCACCCACTGCGGCTCGTAGGGCTCGCCATTCACCAGCAGCATGACGCGGGCTCGGCCCACCCAGCCGAATGCGGTACCAGACGGCCCGCTCACGAACACGGCGGCGCAGGGCAGCGCGTGACCGGTGTGGCTCCACAGCTCGCTCTGCGAAAACAGCAGGCCGGTGAGCGCGTGATGCAGCAGCCCCGGGATGGGGCGCGTGCGCGGGTCAGCGCGCGAGGTCTCGACCGCAACTCCTGCCAGGTCCTTGAGCCAGCTCTGGATCTCCCCCGGCGTGAACCCGTGCGGGATCCCGAGCAGCACCAATTCTATGGACGGCAGCGTGGCGCTGGCGGTCAGGACCTCGCCGTGCGCCCGAGTGGAAACCGCCCAGCGATCGATCGCGGCCGGGCTGTTTTTCGTCACGGGGTTCCCTCCCCTGGGCTGCCATGGACGGCAAGGCCTGCCGCCCCTTCACAGGTGCAAGCTAGCCAACAGGTTCGCAAGTGTCAACGCCGTAAGCGTTTGTGGCACGGCTCCTGCAGTGACTCAGCTCCGGTTGAAGCGGCCACGGCAGTTGGACGGGCTGCGGACCGGGTGTTGCGTGCAAGTTGACACAGGTCTGCATTGCAGAAGGCATGCCGGAAGCTTAGCGTCCCGGCAGCCCGTACCCGGCGGTGTGGTCGGTTCCGAGGCACTGGAGGTACGCACATGAAGCTTCGCCAGAGCATCGACGCCCTCCTGCTGACGGCGGCCCTGTCGGGCCTGTCGCTGGTGGGAACGCTGTATGCGGCCGAAGCCAAGCCTGATACCGCCAGTACGGATGTTCCCCACATGATCGACCCGCAGTCTCCCCCGGCGTCGGAGCGCCAGCTCGGGACGACGGCCCCCCCGGCTGCACCCATGCCGGCGGCTGTGCGCGCGCCCGTGACTCGAGCCCACGCGCCGGCCGCAGAGGCCGACAACGCCGTCCTGAACCAGCCGGCCGTGGACGACATCGAGCTGCAGATGAACGCCGACGTGCTCAGGTACATCGCCTTTTTCACCGGCGGTGGCCGCAGCACGTTCGAGCGCTGGCTCAAGCGCTCGGGACGTTACATGGAATTGTTCAGAAGCGTGCTCCAGAAGGAGGGCCTGCCCCCCGACCTGGTGCACCTCGTGTTCGTGGAGAGCGGCTTCAACATCAATGCGCGCTCGGTGTCCGCGGCCGTGGGCCCGTGGCAGTTCATGCAATCCAGCGCGCAGCTGTTCGGACTGAACGTCAACCAGTGGGTGGATGAGCGCAAGGATCCGGAGAAGGCGACCGTGGCTGCGGCTCGCTACCTGAAGCACCTGTACGGCATCTTCGGGGACTGGCCGCTGGCGCTGGCCTCGTACAACGCCGGCGAGGGCACCGTCATGCGTGCCATCAAGCACCAGGGCACCACGAACTATTGGGAGCTGCACCTGCCCAAGCAGACCGAGGAGTACGTGCCGCAGTTCATGGCCGCGCTCGCGATCTCGCGCGATCCCGTCAAGTACGGTTTCGGCGATATCGAGCTCGACGACCCGATGCGCTTCGACGAAGTCGCGTTGCGGGGCGCGGTCGACCTGCGCGCGGTCGCCAAGCTCGCCAACTGCAGCTACGACGAGCTGAAGGAACTGAATCCTTCGGCGCGCACCGCCATGATGCGCGGCACGAACGGCATCACCACCGTGCGCGTGCCCGAGGGCAAGAGCGAGGTCATCCAGCGCAGCCTGGCGGATGGCGCCGAGCTGCCGCAGGTCAACCTCACCGTGCGCCACCGTGTGCGGCGCGGCGAGACGCTGCGCATGATCGCCGAGGAGTACGCGGTCAACCCGCTCGAACTCGCGCGCGACAACAACCTCGGACGCGGCCGTCCGCTGCGCCGCGGCATGCTGCTCACCGTGCCGGCGAGCTTTCGCGCGCCCAAGCCCGAGGTGCTCGCCACCGTCGCCGACGACCCGCGCGCCTCCACGGGCTACGTGCCGTCGCGTCACATCGGCCTACCCGGCAAGATCGACGGCAACAGCGTGCCGATCGACCGCGTCACGCACGTGGTGAAGCGCGGCGAGACGTTGCGCTCGATCGCGGCGCGCTATGGCGTCTCGGTCGCAGATCTGAAAATGTGGAACCGTGTCACCACCCCCGGCGTGTCGCTCGGCACGCGCCTGCGCATCCGCTCCGGCGAAAGCACGCGCCACGACAGCACGCCGTCGCGGCGCGACGCGAGCGCGTCCGCGCCGGCCAGCGTGGCTGCGAACACGGCGGCGGCGCCCGCGGACGACAGCGAACAGTACACCGTCGGCAAGGGCGAGACGGTCGTGTCCGTGGCCGCGCGCTTCGAGGTCACGTCCGCGGACGTGCGGGCGTGGAACCACCTCGACAAGAGCGCCGTGCTCCACCGCGGTCAGGTGCTCAAGATCCTCACGGTCGCGGGCGTCCCGCTCGCGGACGAGTCGTCGCTCGACAAGCCGGCGGGTGGCCGCGACACGCGATCCATGCGCGTGCCGGCCCAGGCGCACGCGTCGCACACCGTGCGCGCGGGCGAGACACTGGCGGACATCGCCGCGCGTCATGGCGTGAGCGTGGAGACGCTGAAGAAGCTCAACAAGCTCAGCAGCACGCGCGTCACGCCCGGCCAGCGCATTCTGCTGCCGGCCTGAGGCGCACTGAGACCCCGGCGCGCCGCTTGTGCGCGCCGGGGTCAGTGCATGCTCTCCGGCCCGTCCACGACGCCGCCCGCCGGCACTGGCGCGGTGAAGTCCTCCTCCACCACGCTGGCGCCGATACGCGCGTTGCGGCCGACGCTGAGCCCTTCCGGGATCCGCGCGCGCTTGCCGACCACGACGAGGCCGCTCGACAGGTGCTCGGGGCAGGCGCGGTTCGGAGTCATCTCGTCGCCGCAGCCGAGTTGTGCGCCGCGACCGATACGCACCTCCTTGTCGATGATGGCGCGGTCCAACGTGGCCGACGCGCCCACGACCGTGTCGTGCATGACGATGCTGTCGCGCACCACCGCCCCTCGCTCCACTACCACGCCCGGGAACAGCACCGAGTTGACCACCTCCCCCGCCACCGAGCAGCCGTTCGCCAGCAGGCTGCGTGACACGCGTGCGCCGGCCTCGACGCGGACGGGAGGGCGATCGGCGGTCTGCGTGTGCACCACCCAGTCCGGGTCGGAGAGGTCGAGCGGAGGTGTCGGCTGCACGAACTCGAGATTCGCCCGGTAGTAGGAATCGAGCGTGCCGACATCCTGCCAGTAGGCCGGGTTCCGGTACGCGAACACGCTCTCGCCGCGCGCCACGAGCCGCGGCAGCAGGTCCTTGCCGAAGTCGTGCGACGAGCCGGCGATGCTCGAGTCCTCGACCAGCCAGCGGATGAGCGCCTCGCGGTCGAACAGGTAGACGCCCATCGACGCCAGTCGCGACGTGACCGGCCCCCTGGGCTTCTCCTTGAATGCGGTGACGCGGCCATTCGGCTCGGTCTCGAGGATGCCGAACTGGTCGACCTCGTCGGCGGGCACCTCGGTCACCGCCACGGTCAGCCGGGCGCTGTTGCGACGGTGGAATGCGTACAGGACGTTGTAATCCATCTGGTAGACGTGATCGCCGGACAGGATCAGTACCTCGTCCGTGCGACGGCGCTTCAGGTGCACCATGTTCTGGTAGATCGCGTCCGCGGTGCCCTGGTACCAGTCGCTCGCGGACAGGCCCGGCGCCGGCTGCAGAAGTTGGATGCCGCCGCGCGTGCGATCGAGGTCCCACGGCCGCCCGATACCGATGTGCTGGTTGAGCGACGTGGGGCGGTACTGCGTCAGCACGCCAACATCGAAGATGCCGGAGTTCACACAGTTGCTGAGCGTGAAGTCGATGATGCGGTACTTGCCGCCGAACGGGACCGCCGGCTTGGCACGTCGCTCGGACAGCAGGCACAGGCGGCTGCCGACACCGCCCGCGAGGATGAACGCGTAGCGATTGCTCACGTTACAAGCGCGAGGTTCACCAGCGCTCCCGGCGTCGCGCCGCAGGCCCGGAACGTCATCACGGCAGCTCCTCGAACCAGCGCCGGTTGGGGACCACCGTGCCCGCGTCGAGCACGCCGTCGCGGAAGTCCTCGTAGCGCCCGCCGACGCCGATCGCGCTCGGCCGGCGCACGCGTCCGTGTTCGGGGATCCACGTGTCCTTGCCCACGAGCGACAGGCCGGCGAGCCACTCCAGACCGGGCACGGCCTCGCCAGTGCCCTCGCCCACCACCGCATCCACGCCCACCTTCACGTACTTGTCGAGGATGGCGTGGCTCACGTGCGCACGCGCGTCCACCCGCGTGTCGGCCATGATGACCGATTCCGAGACCTCGGCGCCGGGGCCGACGTGAACGCCCGGAAACAGGATCGAGCGCCGCACGAGCCCCTCGATACGGCAGCCGTTCGCGACCAGGCTGTCCTCGACCGCGGCGTCCGCGCCCAGCCATACCGGCGGGCGCTCCTCGTCGCGGGTCAGGATCGGCCAGCGCGCATCGTGCAGCGCGAGCCGCGGCTGCGGCTGAACGAGTTCGAGATTTGCTCTGTAGAACGACGCCACCGTCCCGACGTCCTCCCAGTAGCCCTCGAACTCGTGCGCGTAGACGCGGTGGCCGGCCGCCACCTGCGGCCGCAACACGTCGAGCACCATGTCGACCGGCCGCGCGCGCAGCATCTCGGCCAGGCGCTCGGTCTCGAACAGGTAGATGCCCATGTTCGCGAGCGCGGCGTCGGTGCGTTGCGGCTTCTCCTCGATGCTGCGGATGCGGCCCGAGGGCTCGACGTGCACCATGCCGAAGCGGTGCGCCTCGTGCGCAGGCACCTGGGTGACCGCCACCGTGACCGCCGCCTCGTGCTGTTCATGTGCCGCCACGAGCGGCCGGTAGTCCATGCGCACGATGTGGTCGCCCGACAGCACCAGCACGCGGTCCGGGCGGTGCTCCTCGATCCAGTCCCAGTTCTGCGCGATGGCGTCAGCGGTGCCGCGATACCAGCCCGCGTGACTGCGCGTCTGGTACGGCTGCAGGATCACCACTCCGCCCGAGCGCCGATCGAGGTCCCACGGCCGGCCGGAGCCGATGTGGTCGTTGAGCGAGGCGGGTGCGTGCTGGGCCAGCACGCCGACGCGACCCACGCCCGAGTGGCAGCAGTTGCTGAGCACGAAGTCGATGACGCGGTATTTACCTCCGAACGGTAGTGCGCTCACCGCGCGCTCGGCGCACAACACGCCGAGCCGCTCACCGCCACCGCCCGACAGGATCAACGCCAGCACGTCACGCACGAGGCGGCTCCGCTGCAACACGCCACAGACAGGAAGGTGCTTCGAACCGAGGACGGTAGGGAAACGCGCGGGGGGCGG